>NZ_DATCNW010000197.1:0-3302 GCF_036565025.1 Pengzhenrongella sp. | reverse complement strand
AGTGCAGCGAAAGTGCAGCAAAACGCCTCATTCACTGCACTTTGGATGCACAGAGCGCTGCACTGAGCCGGTCCACCCACGGTGTTGACGGGCCGAGCCCGCCGTCGACACTGTCGGCCTCGGCCCGCCGCCCCCGGGCTCGCTCGCGCCGCGAACTGGGAGTCGTTTCGCCAGCGGCGGAGCAGCAACAACTCGCATCTCGTGCGCGCGAACTGCCCCGGCGGGCATCTCGCAGCGGGGGTCGTGGGCTAGAACGGGCTAGAACCGGTTCGCCCACCGGGCGAGCGGCCGACGGCCGTCCGGGTCGTAGAGCAGGCGGTACATCGGGGTGGCCCACGTCCGGGTCCACAGCGAGAGCGCGGGCTGGGAGTACGTCCGGAGCTGCCCGGGTGGGCGCGGCCCGCGACCACCCGCCTGGTGCCACGCGTCCAGCCGCGCCGCCGCCTCCCGGAAGGCGTCGAAGACGCCGACGTCGTCCAGTTCGTCGACCGCCGCGGCCTCGCCCAGGTGCTCGTTCATGAGCTCGATCCGCAGCGACCGTGCCCACGATCCACCCGCGGTGACGTCGGTATCCAGCACGGCACAGCTCAGCTCGCTGTCATGGGTCCAGGACCGCCGGTTGGCGTTGTCCGAGCCCACGCACCCCCAGACGTCGTCGACCACGCAGGCCTTGGCGTGCACGTAGATGGGCGTACCGGCGGCGTTCTCCAGGCCGTACACCCCGACCCGCCGGCCCCCGGCGGCTCGCAGCAGCCGGAGCACCGGTTCGCGCCCGACCAGGTTCGGTGGCAGCGCGATGCGCCCGTCCTGGTCGGGGAACTGGGGGATCACCACGATCAGGCGCAACTCGGGCGCCCGGGTCAGGGCGTCCGCCAACATCCGGGCGACGTGCACCGACCACAGGTACTGGTCCTCGACGTAGATGAGGGAACGCGCGCGGGCGACCGCCTTCCGGTAGCCGCGGGCGACGCTGCGCTCGCCCCGCGGGGCGAACGGATAGCCCGGCCGCCGGGCCGGGTACGTCCGCAGCAGCTGCACGGCGTGCGACCCGCGCTGCGGCGGATCGGGGAGCTGGGGCGGCAGCGGGCCGGCGTACCGGTCCTCGCCGTGCAGCAGCTCACCGACCAGGCGGACGGGGTTGCGGCTCAGCCGGGCGGGGTCCTCCCAGCGTTCCCGGAACACGAGCTCGGCGTCGCCGACGGCCGGACCCTGCACCGCCAGCTGGATGTCGTGCCAGGGCGGCCGGGCACCGTAGACCTTCGCCATCGGCATCCCTTGCGGGTCCCCGAGGTGACGCTCGTCGTCGCGGCGTGCGTGGCACAGGTCGATGCCCCCGATGAACGCGACGTCCCGCTCGGGACGGTCCCGGTGACGCAGCACGACCATCTTCTGGTGGTGGGAGCCCAGCGGTCGGACCCGCATGTCGAGCAGGCACTCACCACCCGCCGCCTCGATCTCCGCTCCCAGGCGCCGGTTCTCGGTCGCGCTGAACGCGAGCCGGTCCAGGTGCGAGCGCCAGACCAGGCCGCGCACGTCAACGCCGCGCTCGGCCGCGGCCGCGAACACGGGTCCGACCTCGCTGCCCGGACCGTCCAACCGTTCGTCCGGATCGCCTCGCCAGTCGGTGAACAAGAGCAGATCCCCCGGGCCCATCGCCTCGACGGCGTCGTACAGCTCGCGGAAGTAGCGCGCGCCGTGCACGAGGGGGCGGACCCGGTTCCCGAGCGACCACGCGAGGCCGTGCGGATGGCGCCGGTCCAGCACGGTGTGCGGGTTGCCGCGCTGCGCCGGCGTCAGGAACCAACCGACCGGATCGGGGGCCGCCACCGGCCCCGTCCGCCGGGACGGCTGGTCAGCGCTCAGTGCCATGATTCCCTCCGCGACGTGCCTGGTCGTCCTAGTCTCAGGCGGTCCACCGGTTCTCGCACCCGCACACCCGGCGCGCGCTGGGGGAGCGGATTTGGCCCACCCGGCGGCGTGCCGTAAAGTAGCCAGCGCCCAAGACCGCCGGTCGTCGGCCATTGCCCATCTCGTGTGGGGAGTGGCTCACCGAAGTCCCGTTACACGGGGGCCAGCGCAGGTGAGAGTTCGCAGTTGGACCACGTCCAGTTACCGAGCCCCGCGCCTGCGCGGGGCTCTTCGTCGTTTCAGGACTGACGTGACGCCCGGTGGCACCACCACCGGAAGGATTGCCATGGCGAGGCCGGACAAGGCAGCCGCAGTCGCAGAGCTCACGGATCAGTTCCGCGACTCGAACGCGGCCGTGCTGACCGAGTACCGCGGGCTCACGGTCGCCCAGCTCAAGCAGCTGCGGCGCACGCTCAGCGGCAACGCAACCTACGCCGTGGTGAAGAACACGCTGACCGCCATCGCGGCCAAGCAGGCTGGCGTCGAGGGACTCGACGACAAGCTTGTCGGCCCCTCGGCGATCGCCTTCGTGACCGGTGACCCGGTCACGGCTGCGAAGGGTCTGCGTGACTTTGCCAAGGCGAACCCCGCACTGGTCATCAAGGGCGGTGTCCTTGACGGACGCGTCCTGACCCCCGCGGAGATCACCAAGCTCGCGGACCTCGAGTCCCGTGAGGTTCTGCTGGCCAAGCTGGCCGGCGCGTTCAAGGCGTCGCTCTACCAGGCGGCGTACCTCTTCACGGCGCCCGCGACCCAGGCCGTGCGCACCATCGACGCCCTGCGCGAGAAGAAGCAGGCCGAAGAAGCGCCCACCGAAGAAGCTGCCTGAACCGTCCCGGTCCAGACGCACCCATCACCCCGCCCGACGCCCGGCTCACCGCCGGACGCCGGGAGACTAACCGGAAGGAAACGCCACCATGGCGAAGCTCAGCACCGTCGAGCTCATCGACGCTTTCAAGGAGCTCACGCTCATTGAGCTCTCCGACTTCGTGAAGGCCTTCGAGGAGACCTTCGACGTCGTCGCGGCCGCGCCGGTCGCCGTCGCCGCTGCCGGCGGCGCCGCTGCCGACGTCGAAGAGGTCGAAGAGCAGACCGAGTTCGACGTCCTCCTCGAGGCCATCGGCGAGAAGAAGATCCAGGTCATCAAGGAGGTGCGCGTGCTCACCAGCCTGGGCCTCAAGGAGGCCAAGGACCTCGTTGACGCCGCGCCCAAGGTTGTCCTCGAGGCCGTCACGAAGGAGGCCGCCGAGAAGGCCAAGGCTTCCCTCGAGGCCGCTGGCGCGACCGTTTCCGTCAAGTGACCCCTCGCCCCTAAGGGCGAGGCTCGCCCTGCGGCGAGCACGGCATTGACGGTCCCTCCGCTGCGAGGGGCCGACGGCGACGAGGCCCGCACC
>NZ_DATCNW010000196.1:0-12021 GCF_036565025.1 Pengzhenrongella sp. | reverse complement strand
CCCTATCGGTGGTCGCATCGGCGGCGCCCGCTCCCCTAGGTTCTAGCCATGTCGATCGCCGCCGACGCCGCCCCGCCCTCCGCCACGCTCCCGCCCGCCTCGGGTGGCCCGCCGGCCGCGCCCGGGCCGGACCTCGCACTGGGCCTCAGCGCGCAGGGCGTGCACCGGGCCTTCGGCTCGGTCCGCGCGCTCGATGGCGTCGACCTCGCGGCCCGCGCCGGGGCCGTCACCGCACTGGTCGGCCCGAACGGCTCGGGCAAGACGACGCTGCTGCTCATCCTCGCCGGGCTCCTGGTACCCGACTCCGGGCAGGTGCGGGTCGCCGGTTTCGACCCGGTCACCCACGGGCCGGACGCTCGGGCGCGGACCGGCTGGATGCCGGACGCGTTCGGCACCTGGGACTCGCTCACGGCGCGCGAGGTGCTGCTCACCTTCGGGGCGGCCTACCGGCTGCCACGCGCACACGCTGCGGCACGGGTGACCGAGCTGCTCGAGACCGTGCACCTGACCGAGCTCGCCGACCGGCCCGCGAGCGTGCTGTCCCGCGGGCAGAAGCAGCGCCTCGGACTGGCGCGCGCACTCGTCCACGACCCGGACGTGCTGCTCCTGGACGAACCGGCGAGCGGCCTCGACCCGCGCTCGCGCGTGGACCTGCGGATCCTGCTGCGGCTGCTGGCGTCGCAGGGCAAGACCGTCCTCGTCTCGAGCCACGTGCTCACCGAGCTTGACGAGATGGCCGACGACGCCGTGTTCCTCTCCCGCGGCCGGACCGTCCGGGCCGGCACCGTGGCGACCGCGCAGGCAGCCCGGCGAACCTGGCGGCTGCGCTCGCTCTCGCTCGCGACGCTCGTGGCCTGGCTCGACGACGTCGGCGCCGGCTGGCTGCCCGACGACGATTCCCCGCGCCCGGCGCCGGCCGCGGCGGGGTCCGACGACGCCGAGCCCCGCGACACCCCGCCCGACTCAGTTCCCGGTGTGCTCGACGGCCCCGGCGGCGTCCTGATCGAGGTCGACGGCGAGGCCGGCGCGGCCGTCCTGCTGCGCGACGCGGTCGCCGCGGGAGTCCCGATCACCTCACTGGCCCCCGCCGGTGGCGCGCTCGAACAGGCCTATCTGGCCCTCGAGGAGGATCGGCGATGAGCGCGTCCGTGGAGACCGAAGCGGTCGGACCCCGCCCGGGTGCCGTCCCGCCGTGGTCGGGCACGCCGCTGCGGCACCCGACCTGGGGGCTGTCCTGGCACGGGGTGCGGACGGTCGCGGTGCTCGACCTGCGTCAGCGGGTCCGCTCGACCCGCTGGATCGTCACGCTCGTGGTGTGGTTCGTCGTGGTCGGTGCGATCACGGGACTGACCTGGTTCGCGACGAACCAGGTGCTCGGCAGCACGGGCTACACGAGCGACGCCGGATCGCCCGCGCCGCCCCCGATGCTGTTCGGGCCGATGATCTTCGGGCTGGTCGTCTTCTTCGTGCTGTTCCTCGGGCTGCTGGTTTCTCCGACGCTCAGCGCGACGGCGATCAACGGCGACCGCACCGCGGGCACGCTCGCGACCCTCCAGGTGACGCTGCTGACGCCCGCCGAGATCGC
Source organism: Pengzhenrongella sp. (assembly GCF_036565025.1). Taxonomy (NCBI): domain Bacteria; kingdom Bacillati; phylum Actinomycetota; class Actinomycetes; order Micrococcales; genus Pengzhenrongella; species Pengzhenrongella sp. The sequence continues at coordinate 10,436 of NZ_DATCNW010000196.1, read as the reverse complement.
CGTCGGGAAGCTCGTCGCCGCGTGGGTCGCCGCCCTGGCATTCCTCGCCGCGAGCGTGCCGTTCCTGCTCGCCTCGCTCGCCGCCGGCGGGACGCCCGTGCTCGCGATGATCGTGTGCCTGCTGGTCCTCGCCGTGCTGCTCGCGGTCGTCTGCGCTATCGGGCTCGGCTTCTCCGCGCTCACCGCGCGCACGTCGGGCTCCGCGGTGCTGACGTTCCTGACGGTCGCCGGGCTCACGGTGCTGAGCCCGATCGTCTTCGGCCTGACGTTCCCGGCGATCACGACGACCGACCAGGTGCGCGTGTGGGACGTGCCCGCGAACTTCGACTACGAGAGCGGCAAGGCGCCGATCTGCCAGTGGCGGACCGAGACGATGAGCCAGCCGCACACCGAGCGCACCTGGTGGCTGCTGGCCATCAACCCGTTCGTGATCGTGGCCGACGCCGCCCCACAGGCTCGCGGGAAGGTCGACCAGTTCGGGTTCGACCCGCTCAAGGGGATCCGGAGCGCGGTGCGCGAGGCCCGGACGGGACCGGGCACCGAGCAGGACAACTGCACCGGCAGCTACGGAGCCGGCGCCGCGCTGGGGTCGGATGCGGGAGCCGAGAACGGGGACTACGCGCCCTCGCCCGTCGCCAAGCGGGTTCCGGATCGCAGCGCGGTCTGGCCGTGGGGGCTGGCCGCGAACCTGCTGCTCGGCGCCGCCGGTCTGGTCACCGCGGTGCGCCGCCTGACGATCCCGCAGCGCACCCTCCCCCGCGGCACCCGCGTCGCCTGACCCGTTTCGACCCGCGGACATCCCGCGCCCCCGACGGCGAGATTTCACCGGTTCACGCAGGGCTCGAGTTCGCCGATCCGTACCCGAGTTCGTCGTTTCCGATCGACGAACTCGACTGGAAACGACGAACTCGGCGGCCGACCGGGACCGGCGTCGGGGCGTGGCCGCCGGGAACCGCGGTTCGGCGGTCTCAGTGCAGCGCTCTGTGCATCGAACGTGCACCCCTGGCGCGCGTTGGCTGCACAGAGCGCTGCACTGAGCAGGTTCAGGCGCGCATCCGGCGCAGCACCGCCCTATCCTCGAGCGCGCATCCGGCGCAACTCCCCTTCGGGCACGACCCACGTCCAGGACCCGCCGCTCAACGCATCCGGAATACCCGGCGAGCTCGCTCGAACTCGCTGGACCGACCTGTCAGACCCAACGCGCGGTATGGCCCGCGCAACGACTGACAACTCCCACGACGCTCGACTTGTCAGACCCAACGCGCGGTACAGCCCGCGCTGGGCCTGACAACTCGCTACTTCGCTGGGGGTCAGCCCTGGATTGCGTCGTACTCGGCCTCGGCCGCGACGTCGTCGTCCACGTCGAGGCGCAGGTGGCCGAGCAGGACCTGCAGGACGCGCAGGGCGCCCGAGGCGCGCTCGCCCCAGCTGGACAGGTAGGAGAACTGCCACCACCACAGGGCCTCGAGCACGCGGCCGTCCTCGAAGTGGCGCAGGCCCTGGTCGACCGCGCCCGCGATCGAGACCAGGTCGCCCGACAGCGAGCTCGTGCCGATCTCGGGGCCGAGGACCGGGTCCACGATCTCGGGGTACTCGTCGAGCCCCTCGAGCATGTTGGCGAGCGCGAGCCGCAGGGCTTCGACGTCGGGCTCCGGGCCGATGTCCGGCTCGAAGCGCTCGGGCGGCACGACGTCGAGCATCGCGCCCAGCCGCGCACCGGCGGCGAGCAGGTCGGAGACCGCGAGCAGGAGCAGCGGGATCGCTGCGTCCGGGTTCGCGCCCGAGGCGACCTCGGTCACCGTGCTCAGGTAGCTGCGGCCCTCGTCGGCCACCGTGCGGGCGACCGAGAGCAGGTCTGCGGCCTCGGCTGCGAGCTCCACGTCGACCGCTGCGGCGTCCGCGTCCGTCGAGCCGTCCTGCTGCGTCGGGACATCAGGCATTGATCCGTCGCCTCCCTTCGAAAGCGCGTCCGAGGGTCACCTCGTCCGCATATTCCAGGTCGCCGCCGACCGGCAGACCCGAGGCCAGACGGCTGACCGTCAGGCCCATCGGCACCAGCATCCGCGCCAGGTAGGTCGAGGTGGCTTCGCCCTCGACGTTCGGGTCGGTCGCGAGGATGACCTCGGTGACCTCCCCGTTCGCGAGCCGCGTGAGCAGCTCCTTGATCCGCAGGTCGTCCGGTCCGACGCCCGCGATCGGGTTGATGGCCCCGCCGAGCACGTGGTAGCGGCCGCGGAACTCGCGGGTCCGCTCGACCGCGACGACGTCCTTGGGCTCCTCGACGACGCAGATCACCGTGGCCGAACGGCGCGGGTCGCGGCAGATCCGGCAGGTCTCCTCCTGCGTGACGTTCCCGCAGATGTCGCAGAAGCGCACGCGCGCCTTGACCTCGGTGAGCGCGTCGACCAGCCGGCGCACGTCCGTGGGGTCCGCCGAGAGGAGGTGGAAGGCGATTCGTTGCGCACTTTTGGGACCGATGCCCGGCAGTCGGCCGAGCTCATCGATCAGGTCCTGGACTGCGCCTTCGTACACGCGGCAAGCCTACGGCGTCGGACCCACACCTGGGGCCGGTCGAGAAGGTCCGGCGCGGGGCGAGCAGGCCCTACTGCCCGTCGTCGAACTGCTCGTCGATCACCATGCCGCCGAGCATCTGCGCGACCAGCGGCGCGCCGCTCAGCTGCGAGGTGGAGATGTCCGGGTCGTCCGGCTGCGGGGAGTCCTCGGCCGCGGGCGGCGCGGCGGCGGCGGCGCGCAGCGCATCGGCGTGCGCGTGCTCGCCGGCCGCCCGGGCGCTCGCCGGCGCACTCTGGGCTTGGCCACGCGACCCGGCCGAACGGTCGTTCGGGTGCTCGACGGGCTCGATGTCGTCGGGCGGCTCGACGTCGGCCCACGACGCCTCGGCCCGCGCTCGATCGACCCCGGACGCGGGACCGCTGGTCCGCGCGCCCGACGGCGGCCCGCCGGACGAGCCGCCCGACGCTCCCCTGCCCGACGACGGCGACGCGCCGCCGCCCGCGGCCCCGTTCGCCCCCGCCTCGGCGAGCACACCCTCGACGCGGACGTCGAACCCGAGCGTCTCGCGCACCGCACGCTGCACGATCTCGGCGTGCGGCCCCGTGCGGAACGCGTTCGCGAGTCCCGGCGCGGAGAAGGACAACGTGAGCGTGGACGTGGTCAGGTCGACGATCAGCGCGTTCTGACTCACCAGCGCCCAGGTGGCCTTCTTGAGATGACTCAGCGTCTCGAGTACCTCGGGCCAGCGGCGCCGCAGCACCTCCGTCTCGGCCCCTGCCGCTGGCGCGGGCGCGGGCGCGGGCGCGGGCACGGGCGCGGCAGACGACGTCGTCGGGCCCCCCGGCTGACTCGGACCCGACGACCTGTCAGGCCCAGCGCGCGGTACAGCCCGCGCAGCGTCTGACACAGCGGCGGTCAGGCCCCGCCCCTCGGACTTGTCAGCCTCAGCGCGCCCTACGGACCGCGCTACGTCTGACACGTGAGCGTTCGGACCCGGACCTCCGGACTTGTCAGCCTCAGCGCGCGACAGAGACCCCGCAGCGTCTGACACGGCGATAGGAATGGGCGCATTTGGGGACGGAGCGGACGTCTCGGCCCTCGCGGCCGTAGTCTCGGTCGTGTCGGACCCAGCGCGCGGCATACCCCGCGCTGGGTCTGACGTTCGAGTGGCCGGTGACGCGGCCGGCGCAGCAGCAGCAGCAGCCGGCGGTGCAGCGGCCGGCGGGATGCTCGGCGCGGCAACGCTCGCCGCACCCGAAGTCCCGACAGCCTCGACCGCAACCCGTGAACCGGCACCGACCGGACCTCTCGCCCGCTCCAACCGGTCCAGCCGCGCGGCGTAACCCAGCGCGCCGTCGTCGGCCGCGGGCAGCAACAGGCGCGCGACGAGCAGCTCGAGGTGCAGCCGCGGCGAGGTCGCGCCGGTCATCTCACCGAGCGCGGCGTTGACGAGGTCGGCCGCGCGCGACAGCTCGGAGGCGCCCAGGTGCGTCGCCTGGGCGCGCATTCGCACCAGCTGGTCGGCCGGCACGTCGCGCAGCGCGGAATCGGCGGCGGCACCCGAGGCGGCGATCACGATCAGGTCGCGGAGCCGCTCGAGCAGGTCCTCCACGAACCGGCGGGGCTCGTGCCCGGTCGAGATGATGCGGTCGACCACCCGGAACGCGCTCGCGCCATCGCCCGCGGCGACCGCCTCGACGACGTCGTCGAGCAGGGTGGCGGGCGTGTAGCCGAGCAGCGCGACGGCCCGCTCGTAGTCGATCCCTTCCTCGTCGGCGCCGGCAACGAGCTGGTCCAGCACCGAGAGCGAGTCGCGCACCGAGCCTGCGCCCGCGCGCACCACGAGCGAGAGCACCCCCGGGCCGACCTTGGCCCCCTCGACGGCGACCAGCTGCTCGAGGTATCCGGTCAGCACGTCGGGCGGCACGAGCCGGAACGGGTAGTGGTGCGTGCGCGAGCGGATCGTGCCGATGACCTTGTCCGGCTCCGTCGTGGCGAAGATGAACATGACGTGCTCGGGGGGCTCCTCGACGATCTTGAGCAGCGCGTTGAAGCCCTGCGGCGTCACCATGTGCGCCTCGTCGAGGATGAAGATCTTGAACCGGTCGCGCGCCGGGGCGAAGGTCGCGCGCTCGCGCAGGTCCCGCGCGTCGTCGACGCCACCGTGGCTCGCGGCGTCGATCTCGACCACGTCGAGCGAGCCCGGCCCGCCGCGCGCGAGCTCACGGCACGAGTCGCACTCGCCGCACGGCACGTCCGTCGGTCCCTTCGCGCAGTTCAGGCAGCGCGCGAGGATCCTGGCCGACGTCGTCTTGCCGCACCCGCGCGGGCCGCTGAACAGGTAGGCGTGGTTGATCCGGCCGGTCCGCAGCGCCTGCATCAAAGGTGCGGTCACGTGCTCCTGCCCGATCACCTCGCCGAAGATCTCGGGGCGGTAGCGGCGGTACAGGGCTGTCGTCACGCACCGCACTCTAGGCGTCGGCGCCCACGGCCACGACTCCCGGCCGTGCTGTGCGGAACGCGCGCCCAACCCGCCGGCGCGCGCCCAGCCCGGCCCGAGCGCCGAGTTCGCCGTTTTGACGCGAGTTCGCCATTCGAAAACGGCGAACTCGCGTCAATAGGGCGAACTCGAGCCCGCAAGCGCGGGGGGGGGTTAGAGCTTCTTGCCGGGGTTGAGGATGCCGGTCGGGTCGAAGGCGGCCTTGATCGCCCACTGCAGCTCGCGGACCGTCGGGCCGAGCTCGACGTCGAGCGCCTCGAGCTTCTCGACGCCGATACCGTGCTCGCCGGTCACCGTCCCGCCCAGCTCAGCGGCCAGCGCGAGGATCCGGCTGTGCGCGAACTCCGCGGCCTCGAGCTGCGCCGGGTCCGCGGGGTCGTAGCAGATGCCCGGGTGCAGGTTGCCGTCCCCGACATGCCCACCGGTGCCGATCGGCAGGCCGACCTCGACCGAGAGCGCGTCGAGTCGCTCGAGCAGCTCGGGCAGCCGGGTGCGCGGGACGGCGATGTCCTCGTCGATACTCCCGCCGCGAACCGCCCGGATCGCCGAGTTGAACGCGCGCCGGGCCGCGAGCAGGCCGTCCAGCCGCACCGGGTCCGTCGCGACGTCGACCACCAGCGCGGAGTGCTCGCGGACGATCCGCTCGTACGCGGCGACGTCGTCGGCCCCGCCGTCGCGGGAGTCCGTCAGGGCGAGCAGCAGGGCGTGGGCCCCGGCGGGCAGGCCGCTGTCCGGGAGGTAGGCGGCGATCGCCGCGAGCACGACGCCGTCCAGGAACTCCAGCGTGCTGGGTCGGCGCGGTGAGGCCATGATCGCGTTGGCGGCCGCGAGCGCGTCCGCGGACGTCGCGAACGTGGCGCACACGCCCTGGGTCTCCCCCGGCGCGGCGAGCAGGGCCAGGGTCGCCTCGGTGACGATCGCGAGGGTGCCCTCCGAGCCGACGACGAGGCTGGTGAGGTCCAGGCCGGCGACCACCTTGACCGTCGGCGCGCTGGTGCGCACGATGCGCCCGTCCGCCAGCACGATCTCGAGCGACCGCACGAAGTCCCCGGTCACGCCGTACTTCACGCACCGCATCCCGCCGGCGTTGGTCGCGATGTTGCCGCCGATCGTGCTCACCGTCGACGACGCGGGGTCCGGCGGGTAGAACAGTCCCTGCTCGGCGACGGCCAGCGCGAGCGTCTCGGTCACCACGCCCGGCTGCACGACGGCGACCTGGTCGACGGCGTCGATCCGCACGATCGCGTTCATCGCGCCGAAGTCGATCAGGATCGCGCCGTCGACGGTGTTCGCGCCGCCGGCGAGGCCGCTCATCGCGCCCTGCGGCACCAGCGGCGTGCCGTGCGCGTACGCGATCCGCGCCACGGCGGACACGTGCGCGGTCGTCACGGGCCGCACGACGGCGATCGGGACGCCGTCGGCCGGGCCTCCCTTGGCGTCGAACGCCCGCTCGCGCAGAGACTCGTCGTCCGTGAGCACCGCGCCCGCGGGCAACGCGATGCGCAGCTCGGCGAGCAGGGAGCGGGTTCGCGCGCCGGGGGCCCGGGCATCGGCGCCCAGAGCCACGGTCACGGTCGTCTTTCGGGTCGGTACACCATCGCGTTGCTCCCAGATTGTGTGTCGCTCGCTGGCGCGCGGCCATCCTCGAACAAAAAATAAGGACCCCCCGCACACCCGTCAGAGCCCGCCTGCCCTTGCTGCCTTCCGGCCCTGGGGGAGTTCAGCAGGGTGACGCCGCACGAGGGGTCGTTGACAAGCCTAACTCAGCAAGACGGAGGCACCTAAGCCACCGGACAGCCGCCGAGGGCCCGAGGGCAGGCAAAAGGGACGCCGTCGGGCATCGTCTCGGACGCAGTTTCCAGCGGCGGATCGCAAAGGTGGCTCCCAGGAAATGAACAGCCTCACCCCAGCGCTCGCCGGAATGCTCGAGCCATGGCCACCCAGACCGCGTCCTCCCACCGAGCGCCCGCCGGCGCCGCACCCGCCGCCCGCCTGCGCGCGCCGGTACGCCGTCGCTGGTGGGCGGACGCGGTCGGGGTCGTCGTGTGGGCGACCTCGCTGGTCGTGGTCGCGCTGTGGGTCTCGAACGGCGGCGTGCAGGCCCTCGTGGCCGGCACCGGCGCCGCGCTCAGCTCGCTCGGGCGCCTGCTCGGCCTGGTGAGCTCGGACTTCCTGCTGCTCCAGGTCCTCGCGATGGCACGGATCCCGTGGGTCGAACGGCCCCTCGGCCAGGACAAGATCACCCGCTGGCACCGCCTGCTCGGGTTCACCTCGGTGAACCTCATGCTCGCCCACGCGGTCGCGATCGCCCTCGGCTACGCCGCCCTGGCACAGACCGGGTTCTGGGCCGAGCTCTGGTCCCTGATCACCACCGCACCCGGGATGCTGCTCGCGACCGCCGGGACCGCGCTGTTCATCCTGATCGCCGTCACCTCGGTGCGCGCGGCGCGGCGCCGCCTGAAGTACGAGTCCTGGCACCTGCTGCACCTGTACGCCTACCTCGGCGCGGGTCTCGCGCTGCCCCACCAGCTCTGGACCGGCACCGACTTCCTGTCCTCGCCCGTCGCGACCGCCTACTGGTGGACGCTGTACGCCGTCGCCCTGGCCGCGGTCCTGGTGTACCGGGTGGCGATCCCGCTGCGCACGTCCTGGCGGCAGCGCCTGACCGTGAGCCACGTGGTCGCCGAAGCCCCGGGCGTCGTCTCGGTCTACATCAGCGGCCGCCGCCTGGCCCACCTGCCCGTCGCCGCCGGCCAGTTCTTCGTCTGGCGCTTCCGGACCGGTTCGGGATGGACCCGCGGGCACCCGCTGTCGCTGTCCGCCGCGCCGACGTCGGGCGTGCTGCGCATCACGGCGGGCACCCGCGGGGACGACGGCGAGCGGATCGCCCAGATCGCGCCCGGCACCCGGGTGCTCATCGAGGGCCCGTACGGCCGGCTCACCCCCGACCTGCGCACGCGCCCGCGGCTCGTCGTGTTCGGCAGCGGCCTCGGCATCGCGCCGCTGCTCGCCCTGCTGCAGGACGCCGCGGCCGTCCCGGGCGCCGCCGCACGCCCCGCGACCCTGGTGCGCCGGATCCGAGACGGCGAGCAGCAACCGCTGCAGGGCGACATCGACCGGCTCGTCGCGGCCGGATCGCTGTGGGTGCTGGACCTCGTCGGGCCGCGCAGCAGGTCGGGCACGCCGTGGCTGCCCGAGCACCTCGGCCACGTGTCGGGACCGGACGCCGTCCGGCTCCTGGTGCCCGACCTGGCCGACTGCGACCTGTACGTCTGCGGCGCCGGGCCCTGGGTCGAGGCCGTCGCGAGCGATCTTCGCGTCGCCGGAGTACCGGCGGACGCGCTCCATGTCGAACAATTCACCTGGTAGCGGGAGCACCTCATGCGTCGCATCGTCTTTGCCATCTGCACGACCATCACCGGCCTCGTGCTGCTGTTCTCCTGGCCGACGAGCCTGAACCGGGCTGTGACACCCGCCGCCTCCGCAGGCGGCGGGACGACCGGGACGTCGTCGGGCACGAGCTCGGGGACCGCCGCGGGAACGAGCACGGGCACCACGTCCGGCACGACCTCCGGCACCGCGTCCAGCACCACGCCCAGCACCACGTACGACGGCGCCACCGCCTCGACCCAGTGGGGAGACGTGCAGGTGCGCATCACCGTCGCCGGCGGCAAGGTCAGCGCCGCCGAGGCGATCGTCTACCCGGACCAGAACCCGCACGACCAGCAGATCAACGCCTACGCGATCCCGACCCTCAACCAGGAGGCCACCGCGGCCGGCTCGGCGAGCATCAACCTGGTCTCCGGCGCGACCGTCACCAGCAACGGTTACGTGCAGTCGCTGCAGAGCGCGCTCGACCAGGCGGGGCTGTGAACCGCGCCGCGGCCGCGCCCGCGCCGCTGCGCTCGGTCGCCGCCAAGCCCGCCCGACGGCGCGTGTGGGTCGAGCAGATCATGGGCATGCCGATCAGCGTGCACGCCCGCGGACCCCGCGCGCGCGACCCGCACGCCGCGCGCGCCGCCCGCGAGCTGTTCGCCGACCTGCGGGCGTCGGACGCGCTGTTCAGCACCTACCGCGAGGACTCCCAGATCAGCCGCCTCAACCGCGGCGAGCTCACCCTGGACGACGCCGACCCGGCCGTGCGCGAGGTCCACCGGCTGTGCGAGGCCGCCCGCATCCGCACCGACGGGTACGTCAACGCGTGGGCCATCCCCGGCCACCCGGGGTGGTTCGACCCCACGGTCCTGGTCAAGACCTGGGCCGTGGCCCGCGCGGCCCGCCACTTCGACACCCTCCCCGACCTCGGCCTCGCGATCGGCGCCGGCGGCGACATCCTGCTGCGCTCCGGCAGCGAGCCCGAGCCCTGGACGATCGGCATCGAGGACCCGAGCGACCCCACGCGCACCCTCGCAGGCGTCCCGGTGTTCGACGGCGGCGTCGCCACCTCCGGCAGCGCCGCGCGCGGCGCGCACATCTTCGACCCGCACACGGGGCAGCCGGCGACCGAGGTAGTCTCCGCGACCGTCATCGGGCCGTCGCTGATGTGGGCCGACGTCTGGGCGACGGCGGCCGTCGCGCGCGGGCGGTCCGCGATCGACTGGGTTCGCACGCTGCACGGGACGAGCGGGATGCTCGTGCTCGCGGACGGGACTGTGCACCGCTGGAGCAACGAGGCCTGACCGAGCGGCGTCGTCGTCCGATCCAACGCCCGCGGCGGCGGGTTCCGCCCACGGTTCCAGGTGAGAGTCCGACCACACGTGGAGCACGATCGATCGAGAGCGTGCCGACCACCGGGCGCGGTCCGGTATCCTCTTCCGGCCAGGAGGATTCGCCTAGTGGCCTATGGCGCACGCTTGGAAAGCGTGTTGGGTGAAAGCCCTCGGGGGTTCGAATCCCCCATCCTCCGCGCAAGATTGAGCACGAATCCGCCCCTTCAGGCTTCCAGCCCGGAGGGGCGGATCTGTGTCCAGTCTCAGTTTTAGTCTCAGTCGGCCTCGCGGAGGCGGCGTCAGGCTCCCCAGAGCAGGTCTCCCAAGCGGTCGGCGATGTCCTTGCGGATGGGATCGATCATGTGGGCGTAGCGGTGGATCATCGCGACGTTGGACCAGCCCATGACGCCCATGATCATGCGCTCGCTCACCCCGAGGAACAGCAGCACTGTGGCGGCCGTGTGCCGAGCGTCGTGCAGTCGGCCATCCCTGACCCCCGCAGCCACCAGCAGTGCCTTCCAGTGGCCGCGATCAGTGCTCGGGTTGATGGCTTCACCCGTCTCAGTGGCGAAGATCCACGCCTCCGACGCCGTCCAGAGTTGACCCGCGCGCAGGCGTTCCGCGTCTTGTCTCGTCTTGTGGGTCCGGAGTAGGGCACAGAGCTCGTCGGGGAGCCCGATCTGGCGACGCCCAGCCCGCGACTTGGTGGTGTC
>NZ_DATCNW010000195.1:0-13148 GCF_036565025.1 Pengzhenrongella sp. | reverse complement strand
GTGCCGTACCTGCGCCTGTCGCGCGGGCCGCCCGCCGTTCCGGGTCTGCGCGCGGGCCGGCGCGGCTCGGGCCGGGCGAGCCCGGCCAGCTCACGGACGGTCGAGTGCAGGCCGTCGCAGCCCAGCAGCCACCGCGCCCGGATCCCCGCGGCGGTGACCGAGTCCCGGTCCTGCTCGATCGTGCGCACCCTGCCCTCGACCCGCCGCACGCCGAGCTCGGTGGCACGCTCGCCCAGGGCCGCATGCAAAGCCGTGCGCCGCACCCCGAGCCCGGGCCCGGTGCGAAACAGATGGTCGACGGATCGTCCCGCACCGCGATAGCTGATCCCGGCGAGGACGTGCCCGGCGGGCAGCACACCGAGCCGGGCGAGAGCGCGGACCGCCCCCGGCATCAACCCCTCGCCGCAGGCCTTGTCGATCGGCCCCGTGCGCGGTTCGACGACGACGACGTCGAGTCCCGCCAGCCGCGCCTCGATCGCCGCGGCCAGCCCGACCGGCCCGCCGCCCACGACCAGGACGTCCGCGTCGAGGTGCCCGGCGTGGTCCGGCCTCACGTCGCCCCGACCAGGGCACGCTCCTCAGCGGGGATCCGGAAGCCCGCGAGAAGGACCGCGTTGAGCACGGTGAAGACGATCGCCGTGACCCAGGCGGTGTGCACCAAGGGAAGTGCGATCCCCTCGACAACCACCGCGACGTAGTTGGGGTGGTTGACCCACCGGTACGGCCCGCGGCGCACCAGCCCCAGCCCGGGCACCACGATCACCCGGGTGCTCCACTGCGTGCCGAGGGTGGCGATGCACCACCAGCGCAGGCCCTGCATCGCGACCGCGACCGCGAGCGCGGTCGCACCGAGCAGCGGGAGGAACGGGCGGTGCGCGGCGTGCACCTCGACCACGCACCCGACGAGCAGAGCCGCGTGCAGCGCGACCATCGTCGGATAGTGGCCCCGCCCGGTCTCGACACCCCCGCGGGCGAGCGCCCAGCGCGCGTGCCGGGTGGAGACCACGAGCTCCGCGAGCCGCTCGGCGACGACGGCGAGCATCAGCAGGTCGAAGGCGAGCATCTCGCGCTCCTAGTCCTCGTCGGGCCAGCGCAGCAGGACCAGCTCGGCGCAGATGCCGGGCCCCTGGGCGAACAGCACCCCCGGTTCACCGGGCAGCTGGTCGCCGCGCGCGAGCGTATCGGCCAGCACGTGCAGCACCCCGGAGGAGGACAGGTTGCCGACCCGCTCGAGCGAGCGCCAGCTGAGGTCGAGGGCGCCGTCGGGCAGGTCGAGGGAGCGCGCCGCCGCCTGCAGGATCCGCGGACCGCCGGTGTGCGCGACCCAGGTCGGGATGTCCCGGATCTTGAGCTCGTGCGCGGCGAGCAGGTCGGCGACGTCCTCGCCGAGGTGACGCTCGACGACGTCGGCCAGGTTCGCGGAGAGCACGATGCGGAAGCCGCTGCCGCCGATGTCCCAGCCGAGCACGCCCTCGGTGTCCGGGTACAGGCAGCTGCGGGTCGCCACGACGTCGGGACCCACGGGCCCCATGGCCGCCGCCCGCTCGTCGCCGACCATCACGACGGCGGTCGCGCCGTCGCCGAACAGCGCGCTCGAGACGAGGTTGGCCACCGAGTCGTCGCCGTGCTGGAGGGTCAGCGAGCACAGCTCGACCGAGACGAGCACGCCGACGTCGCCCGGGTGCCCGGCGAGGTAGTCGTGCACCCGGGCTATCCCCGCGGCGCCCGCCACACAGCCCAGGCCGAACACCGGGACGCGCTTGACGTCCCGTCGCATGCCGAGCCGGGCGACCAGCAGGGCGTCGATCGACGGCGCGGAGATCCCGGTCACCGACGTGAACAGGATGAAATCGACGTCGCGGGGCGCGAGACCCGCGGCGTTCAGGGCGTCCCGCAGCGCGCGTTCGGCAAGATCGGTGCCGAGGGTGATGAACAGGTCGTTCGCCGTGTCGAAGGAGTCGAGGTCCCGGTAGCGATCGAGCGGGATCGCGAGATGGCGGGTGCGGACGCCGCAGGCCGCGTGCAGGCGCTTCAGCACGGCGCGGCTGGTGGAGGAGTCCGCGGTGAGCAGCGGGGCGATGGCGGCGGTGATCTCGTCCTGCGGGTAAGCGAACTCGGGGAGCACGGGGGCGACCGCTGCGATGCGCGACATTCCGGCATCGTGCCATGGACGACGGCGGGCGACTCGCCCGGGCGCCCTTGGTACGGTCGCGCAGGGACCACGAAAGCGGGGCGGAGCAGCGGTGCGACAGGCGGGGCGCAGGATCCGAGGGCTGGCGCTGTCGTGCCATCTCGGCCCCACGCTGGCCGTCACGTCCCTGACCGCGGCCCTGGCGATCGGGCTCGGCGCGGGTACGCGGCTGTGGGTGCTGATGGCGTCCGCGGTGCTGACCGGCCAGCTGTCGGTCGGCTGGTCCAACGACTGGATCGACGCCGAGCGCGACCTCGCGATCGACCGCCGTAGCAAGCCCATCGTGGCCGGCCTGATCGGGGCTCGCGCCGTGCGCACCGCCGCGTTCGTCGCGGCGGCGCTCTGCGTCCCGTTGTCGCTCGCCACCGGGTGGCGCGCCGGGGGCGTTCACCTGCTCGCCGTCGCCGCGGCGTGGGCGTACAACGTCCGGCTCAAGAGCACGAGCTGGTCCTGGGCGCCGTACGCGCTCTCCTTCGGGCTGCTGCCGGCCTTCGTCGCGCTCGCCCTGCCCGGACACCCGTGGCCCGCCGGCTGGGCGATCGCCGCGGCGGGGCTGCTCGGCGTCGGCGCGCACCTCGCCAACGTGCTGCCCGACCTCGAGGACGACCGGACGACCGGGGTGCGCGGGCTGGCGCACCGCCTCGGCCGCACGCGTGCGAGCCTGCTCGCGCCCGCCGCGCTGCTCGGCGCGACCGCGCTCATCGTGCTCGGTCCGGTGGGCCGCCCGATCGAGGGGGCGTGGGCGGGGCTCGTCGTCGCGGGCGCGATCGCGGCGAGCGGGGCGATGATCGCGCTCACCCGCCAGCACAGCCGGCTGCCGTTCTACCTGACGATCGCCGTCGCGGCGGTGGACGTCGTGCTGCTGGTGCGGGTGGGGCCGCTGCTCGTCTGGTAGGCGCTCGGAAGACGGGCCACGACGACGACCTCTCCCCGCGAGCTCCGCGACGGCCCGCGCCTGCCGGTCGGGCAGATGGCGCTGCGGCCCGCGTCGGAGCCGCGAGGTAGTAGGTCCGGTGGGGAGTTGGTCAGCGCGTCGATCCGCCGGCGATCTCGTACGACCACAGCTCGCTGCTCATCGCGACCCGCGGCGCCGGGACCTGATCGGCGGCCTCGCTGCGGTGCCCGTGCCCGAACGCCGGCGAGCTCGCCCATGCCTGGAACGACTCGTCGTCGGCCCAGCGGGTGAGGACCAGCCAGGTCGTGCGCTCGTCGGTCGGCTTGAGCAGCTCGAAACCCTCGAAGCCCGGCTGGTTGTCGACCGCACCGGCACGTGCGGCGAACCGGCGAGCCAGCTCGTCGTCGCCGTCGGCCGGCACGGTGATTGCGTTGATCTTGATGACCGTCATCGGGTGGTGCCTCTCATGGAGCGTGGAACGGATCGTGCAGGTGACGTGCCCACCCAACCTACGGGTGACGTCCGATCTGTCGTCAGCCACAAACGCGAGTGCGCCGTTTTGGCTGTTGAAACCGAGCTTTCAACAGCCAAAATCGCGCACTCGCGGAGGGCTCCTCGGCGGTCAGTCCTCGAGGACCTGGCCGCGCCGCTCGGGCAGGCGCAGGGCACCGAGCGCCGCGACGACGAACACCACGGCGAACACCGTGAACAGCAGTGTCGTGCCGCCGACCCCGCGCAGGGGCGGCACCAGCAGCGGCGCCGCGATCGACGCGATCCGCCCCACCCCGGCGGCCCAGCCCGAACCGGTGCCGCGCAGCCGGGTGGGGTAGAGCTCGGGGGTGATCGCGTAGAGAGCGCCCCAGGCACCGAGGTTGAAGAAGGACAGCAGCATGCCGGCACCGAGGAGCGCCGCGCCGCCGTCGGCGGTCGCGAACAACCCGGCCGCCAGCGCCGCGCCGAGCAGGAAGACGGCCAGCGTGGGGCGCCGGCCCCAGCGTTCGACGAGCAAGGCGGAGACCGCGTACCCGGGGAGCTGGGCGAGGGTGATGACGAGCGTGAACCCGAACGAGTGCACCAGCGACATCCCGGACGCGAGCAGCAGGGTCGGCAGCCAGATGAAGGCGCCGTAGTACGCGAAGTTCACCGCGAGCCAGACCAGCCACAGGGTGAGGGTGCGCCCGCGCAGGTCGGACGAGAGCAGGTCGCGCACGCGCGGCGCCGGGCGCGGGGCGACGGCGTCGTCCGGGTGGTCGAGCCGGAGCCCGCCGGCGCCACCGAGGACGTCGTCGGCCGGGGGCAGGTCCTCCTCCGTCCGCATCCCCGCGGAGAGTTCGAACCGCCGGACGGTCGCCTCCGCCTGACCGTGGCGCCCGCGCGCGTCGAGGAAACGGACCGACTCGGGTAGCCCGCGCCGCACGACGACCGCGTACAGGGCGGGCAGCGCGCCGAGTGCCAGCGCCCACCGCCAGCCGTTGTCGCCGGTCGGCACCACGAGGTACCCGACCACCGCGGCGACCGTCCAGCCGAGCGCCCAGAACGCCTCGAGCGCCACCACGACCCGGCCGCGGATCCGCGGCGGCGCGAACTCACTCACCAGGGTCGAGGCGACCGGCAGCTCGGCGCCCAGCCCGAGGCCGACGACGAACCGCCACGCGATCAGCGAACCGATCGACCACGACAGCGCGGAGGCACCGGTCGCGAGCCCGTAGACGAGCAGCGTGAGCGCGAAGACCTGGCGGCGACCGATCCGGTCCGCGAGCAGGCCACCGAGGCCCGCGCCGATCGCCATGCCGACGAAGCCCGCCGACGCGATCCAGGACAGCTCGGTGGGGGAGGCCTGCCAGGTCTGGGCGAGCTGGGCGAGCACGAACGAGATCAGCCCGACGTCCATCGCGTCGAACGCCCAGCCCGCACCCGAGCCGAACAGCAGCCGCAGGTGCTCGCGCGTGAACGGCAGGGCGTCCAGGCGGGTGGTACGGGTCGCGCGGTCGGCCCCGGGGGTCGTTTTCGTCGTCACGTCCGATGATGCTGCCACGTCCGGGGCGGGTTCCGGCGGCCACAGGTCCCGGTCGACCCGATGCCCAGCGATTGTGACCCGCGCCGGGCGCGAGCAGACTCGAAGGCGACGGGGCCCGACGACGGCGTCCGGCCCGCTGCGGACGGGGAGGCGCGCGATGGCCGGCTACGTGTTCGACTTCAGCGCTGGCAACAAGGACCAGGCGGACCTGCTCGGCGGCAAGGGCGCGAATCTCGCGGAGATGACGCGCCTGGGCCTGCCGGTGCCGCCCGGGTTCACGATCACGACCGACGCCTGCCGGTCCTACCTGGCGAGCGGGGAGGTCCCGCCCGAGCTGCGCGTCGAGGTGACCATGGCGTTGCGGCGCCTGGAGGACGCCGTCGGGCGGCGCCTGGGGGACTTCCACGAGCCGCTGCTGGTCTCCGTGCGCTCGGGGGCGAAGTTCTCCATGCCCGGGATGATGGACACCGTCCTGAACGTCGGCCTGAACGACGCCTCCGTGCAGGGCCTGGCCGAGTTCTCGCAGGACGAGCGCTTCGCGTGGGACTCCTACCGCCGCCTCATCCAGATGTTCGGCAAGACGGTGCTCGGGGTCGACGGCGACCTGTTCGCCGATGCGCTCGACAAGGCAAAGGCCGCGCGCGGGGTCGCGAGCGACGCCGACCTCAGCGCGGGCGACCTGCAGGCGCTCGTCGGGCGGTTCAAGGCGATCGTGCTCGAGCAGTCCGGGCGCGAGTTCCCCCAGCACCCGCGCGAACAGCTCGACCTGGCGATCGTGTCCGTCTTCGAGTCGTGGAACACCGAACGGGCCCGCGTGTACCGGCGTCGCGAACGCATCCCGCACGATCTGGGCACCGCGGTCAACGTGGTCACGATGGTGTTCGGCAACCTCGGCACGACGTCGGGCACGGGCGTCGCGTTCACCCGGGACCCGTCCACCGGGGTGCCGGGGATCTACGGCGACTACCTGCCCAACGCGCAGGGCGAGGACGTCGTCGCGGGCATCCGGAATACCCTCTCGCTCGCCGACTTCGCCGAGCTCGACCCGGGCGCGTACGGCGAGCTGACGCGCGCGATGCGCCAGCTCGAGACGCACTACCGGGACCTGTGCGACATCGAGTTCACCGTCGAGCGCGGCAAGCTCTGGATGCTGCAGACCCGAGTCGGCAAGCGGACCGCGGCCGCGGCGTTCCGCATCGCGACCCAGCTCGTCGACGAGCACCTGATCACGATGGACGAGGCCCTCGAGCGGGTGAGCGGCGCCCAGCTGGGCAAGCTGATGTTCCCCCAGTTCGACTCCCGGTCCGAGCGGATGCTGCTCGCGACGGGGATGGCAGCCTCGCCCGGGGCCGCCGTCGGGCTGGCGGTCTTCGACTCCGCGACGGCGCAGCGCTGGCAGGCCGAGGGCAAGGACGTGATCCTGGTCCGCCGCGAGACGAACCCCGACGACCTCGGCGGCATGATCGCCTCGGTCGGCGTGCTCACCTCGCGCGGCGGGAAGACCTCGCACGCCGCCGTGGTCGCCCGCGGGATGGGCACGACGTGCGTCGTGGGCGCCGAGGCCATCGAGGTCGACCTCGAGGGGCGGGCGTTCCGGGTGGGGGAGCGCACCGTCGCCGAGGGCGAGGTCATCGCGATCGACGGCGGCACGGGCGAGGTGTTCCTGGGCGACGTGCCCGTCATGCCCTCCCCGGTCGTGCGCTACCTCGAGGACGGGCTGGACGCCGCGGTGGCGGCCGCGGGGGAGGACACCGGCGTCGCCGACCTGGTCCGGGCGGTGGACCGGATCCTCACCCACGCGGACAGCGTGCGCCGGCTGCAGGTCCGGGCGAACGCCGACACGGCCGCGGACGCGCGCCGGGCGCGCTCCCTCGCCGCGCAGGGCATCGGGCTGTGCCGCACCGAGCACATGTTCCTGGGGGAGCGCCGCGTGCTGATCGAGCGGGTGATCCTCGCCGCCGACGAGCGCGCCAGCCAGGACGCCCTGGACGCGCTGCTGCCGTTGCAGCGCGCCGACTTCATCGAGCTGCTCGAGGTGATGGACGGCCTGCCGTGCACCATCCGGCTGCTCGACCCGCCGCTGCACGAGTTCCTGCCCGACCACGTCGAGCTGGCCGTCCGGGTCGCCCTCGCGCGGGCCCGCGGTGAGGAGGACGCGCACGACGTCGCGCTGCTCGCGGCGGTCGAGCGAATGCGGGAGGCCAACCCGATGCTCGGGCTGCGCGGGGTCCGGCTCGGCCTGCTGGTGCCGGGCCTGTTCGCCCTCCAGGTGCGCGCGGTGGCCGAGGCCGTCGCGGCCCGGATCGCCGCCGGCGGGCACCCGCAGGCCGAGATCATGGTGCCGCTGGTCGCCTCGGTGATGGAGCTGCACCTGGTGCGCGACCAGGCCGAGCACATCGTCGCCACCGTCGCCATGCGGACGGGGGCGACCCTCGACATCCCGATCGGCACGATGATCGAGCTGCCGCGCGCGGCCCTGACCGCGGGTCGCATCGCGGAGGCCGCCGACTTCTTCTCGTTCGGCACCAACGACCTGACCCAGACGACGTGGGGCTTCTCGCGGGACGACGTCGAGGGGGCGTTCTTCGACGAGTACACGTCGCTCGGCGTGCTCACCGACTCCCCGTTCGAGACCGTGGACACCCGGGGCGTCGGGCGCCTGGTGCGGATCGCGGTCGAGGAGGGCCGTGCGGCGCGGCCGGGGTTGCCAATGGGGGTCTGCGGTGAGCACGGCGGGGACCCGCAGTCGATCCGGTTCTTCCACGACTGCGGCCTCGACTACGTCTCGTGCTCGCCGTTCCGGGTACCGATCGCACGCCTCGAGGCGGGGCGGGCGCAGGTCGCCTCGACGTCGACGCGCGCGGGTGTGGACTCGCGCTGAGCGGGGGACGGCCGGAGGTGGCAGCGCGGGAGGTTGGAGCGCCGGAGGTGAGAACATCGCGGGCATGAGCGACTACGCGGAGATCGGCCGGTACTCGCTCGGGCGCTCTGCGGGCCGGTTGCGCGGGGCGTACCGCGCTTGCGGTAGGCGCGCAGCCACGAGTGACCGCGGGTGCCTGATGCGATTCACAGGTGACCCCTGCAAGGTGGTACCCGTGCAGGTAACCGACCGGATACGTCATCACGCGCGCGAACTCTGGCTGGGTCGCGATGTCGCAGTCTGCTACGGCGCCGCCGTCGTCGGGATCGGCGTTGCGCTCGCGATCGCGCCGCCGGAAGTGGCGCACCGGATCGTCAACCACAGCAGCACGAACCTGGTGAACCTCCGCGAGCGCCCGCTCTCGGTGCTGTTCGCGAGCCCGTTCGTCATCTACCCGATATCCGGGTCGTGGCTCGTCGCGCCGATGGTGGTCGCCTTCGGAGTGCTCCAGCGGTGGCTGGGGCGCGCGGGCCTGATCGCCGTCGTGGTGCTCGGACACGTCGGGGCGACCCTCGTGGTGGCCACGATGCAGGTCACCTCGCTGACCCGCGGACTGATCGACTTCGACGTCGCCGTCGGGCCCGACGTCGGGATCAGCTACGGGCTCGCCACGGTGGCCGGCGTGCTGGTCGCACGCGTGCCGCGCACCTGGCGACGCCGGTACCTGCTCGCCAGCCTGGCCGTCGTCGTCGGGCAGGGCCTCGTGCTGCGCAACTTCACCGGTCTGGGACACGTCGTTGCCTGGGTGATCGGGCTGGCCGTGGCACTTCTCGTCGCCCGGGGGGCGAGAGCGGTCGATCAGCCGGTCCGGCAGGCGGGATCCCTGGCCGCCGTCGAGCGCTAGCGCGGAGATTCGCACGGCGCACCGGTAACGTTCCCCGCGCCCGCCGATCGGGCGGGTGCGGACTCACCGCCCCGCGATCCGGGCCGAAGGTGACCGGGGTCGAACCCGGTGAGGAGTCCGATGCGCACGATCGAGGAGCACCTGGCCGCGGCCCTGGCGCTGGCCCAGCCGCTGGCGACCCACGAGGTCTCGCTCGATGAGGCGCTCGGCCTGGTGCTCGCGCAGGACATCACGTCGAGCACAGCCCTGCCGCGCTTCGACAACTCCGCGATGGACGGCTACGCGGTGCGCGCGGCCGACGTCGCCGCGGCGTCGGCGGCCACTCCGGTCACCCTCACGGTGCTGGCCGACCTCGCCGCGGGCAGCGCGGAGGAGCCCGAGGTCTGGCCGGGGACCACCGCCCGGATCATGACCGGCGCACCGCTGCCGCCGGGGGCCGACGCCGTCGTGCCGGTCGAGCACACCGACGCCGGCCTCGACGAGGTGCTCATCGAGCGGCCGGCCGCTCCCGGCACCCACGTGCGCCGCGCCGGGGAGGACGCGCAGCCCGGCGACCTCGTGCTCGCCGCCGGCACCGAGCTCGGCCCGCAGCAGATCGCCGCCGCCGCCTCGGTCGGGGTCGCGACCCTGCTCGTGCACCGCCGGCCGCGGGTCGCCGTGCTGTCCACCGGGAGCGAGCTCGTGCCGCCGGGGGAGCCCCTGCGCCGCGGACAGATCCCGGACTCCAACTCCTACCTGCTCGCGGCCGCCGTGCTCGCCGCGGGCGGCGATCCGGTGCGGATCGGGGCTGTGCCCGACGACGCCGCCGCGTTGCGCCGCGCGCTGGAGTCCCAGCAGGGGCGCGTCGATGCGATCGTGACCTCCGGCGGGGTCAGCATGGGCGCGTACGACGTCGTCAAGGAGGTGCTGGCGGCCGAACCCGGCATGGCGTTCGTGCAGGTCGCGATGCAGCCGGGCAAGCCGCAGGGGCTCGGAACCCTCGCGGACGGGACCCCCGTGTTCGCGCTGCCCGGCAACCCGGTCAGCGCCTTCGTGTCGTTCGAGGTGTTCGTGCGTCCGGTCCTGCGGCGGATGCGCGGACTGAGCGATCTCGGCCGGTTCGAGCTGACCGGCATCGTCGTCGACGGCTGGCGCCCGCCGCCTCATCGCACCCAATACATGCCGGTCACCCTCGAGCTCGGCGAGGACGGCTGGCTGGTCCGGCGCGCGGCGCGCGGCGGATCCGGCTCGCACCTGGTCGCCGGCCTCGCCGCCGCGCAGGGCCTCGTCGTCATCCCCGTCGGCGCGCCAGACGTGCAACCCGGCGACCGCGTCCGAGTCCTGCGCCTCTAAACCATTCGGCCCGCGGACCAGTTTTGGTCGGGATGTGCTCGGAATTCGAGCACATCCCGACCAAAACCGCGTGGGGGCAGCGAACTCGAGCCGCCCTAACCGCGGTGAGTTCGCCATTTTGATTCGAGTTCGCCGGTCTGAACCGGCGAACTCGCGTAAGAATGGCGAACTCGCGCCAGACCGGCGAACTC
The DNA here is from genome assembly GCF_036565025.1 of Pengzhenrongella sp. Taxonomy (NCBI): domain Bacteria; kingdom Bacillati; phylum Actinomycetota; class Actinomycetes; order Micrococcales; genus Pengzhenrongella; species Pengzhenrongella sp. Next base: position 2,758 of record NZ_DATCNW010000195.1, on the reverse strand, counting down.
GCGCTCCGCGAGAGGCAGCCAACTGTGCGATCGCCGGTTCGGGTGCGGATGTGCTCTCGAACGTGCCGGATCGGATCTCCCCACCTCTCCTGAGCCATCCACCTGAGCCTCGACCCGGTGCAGTCGAATGAGTGACCCAGATTTCGGAAGAATTGGTGCGCTACGCGCGCCGAACCTTCCCAAAAGCGGACTCAGCTCGCGGGGGCGGGGCCGGTCGAGGCTCGGACGGTGAGGTAGGTCGGCAGGACCACCGAGCGGCGCTGGACGCGCGCGTTCGCGGGGGCGAACAGGGAGAGCAGCATCGACACGGCCACCCGGCCGGCCTCCTCGATCGGCGCGGCGAGGGTCGTGAGGGGTGGGTTGCAGAAGTCGGCGCCGAAGATGTCGTCGCAGCCCACGATGCTGATGTCGCGCGGAACTCGGATGTTCCGCTCGCGAAGTCGTTCGAGCATCCCGATCGCCAGCAGGTCGTTGAACGCGACGCACGCGGTCGCCCCGCTGTTGAGGAGGGCATCGGCGGCCGCCGCGCCCGACGACGTCTTGGGAACGAACGGCGCCGTGCGGCCGGTCTGCACCCCGAGCCGCTCGGCGGCGGCCCGCATGGCGCGCCACCGCTTCTCGTTCGACCACGAGCTGCGCGGCCCGGCGATGTAGAGCACGCGCGTGTGACCGAGCGACGCGAGGTGCTCGAGCGCCTGGTTCATGCCCCCCGCGGTGTCGATCATCACGCTCGGGACGCCCTTCGAGGCGCGGTTGATGGCGACGATCGGCATGTCCTTCGCCAGGGCGGCGAGCTCGACGTCGGACAGCCGGGGCGCGGTGAGGATGGCGCCGTCGCAGGACCGCTGCAGCTTCGCGAGCGTGCCCACCTCGAGCTCCCCGGACTCCTCGGTGTCGACCAGCAGCTGGGTATAGCCGGCGGCCTTCAGCTGCTGCTGCGTCCCGCGGATGATGTCGAAGTAGAACGGGTTCGTGATGTCCGAGACGAGCACGGCCACGGCGCCGGTTCGCCCCGAGATGAGGGCCCGCGCGTGCGTGTTGGGGACGTAGTTGAGCTCCCTGGCCACCCGTTCGATGTGTTCTCGCGTGCTCGGCTTGACCCGCCCGGGGACGGACAGGGCACGCGAGACCGTCGATGCCGCGACTCCCGCCTTGAGCGCCACATCGTTGATCGTCGGGGACCTCGGTCGCGCAGCGGGCGTGCTCGAAACCGTCGGGGCCGTCCCGTCTTCACCTGTCATGCCGCGATGCAATCACTCTTGGCAATTTTTGGCAAGCGTTTGCCGTTTGTGATCCGCGTCTCCTAGGGTGACGCATCGTCAGTTACTCAAGGAGGAGCAACGTGAAGATGACCAGGGCCTCGATCACCGTGATCTCAGGGGTGGCGATCGCCGCACTGACGCTGCAAGGGTGCGCGGCGGACGACCAGAGCGCCGGATCGGGCGGGAAGGTCGACGGCACGGGCAAGACGATCAACGTGCTCGTCGGTGCGAACTCCGCCTATCCCGCCGAGCAGAAGAAGTGGTTCGCGGACATGGGCGCGGCCTTCACGAAGAAGACCGGCGGGACCCTCGCCTACGAGACGTTCGCCAGCGCCAACGACGAGCTGACGAAGATCCAGACCTCGGTGCTCTCCGGCCAGGGGCCCGACGTGTACGGGCTCGGCACGACCTTCACGCCCACCGCCTACTCCACCGACGCGTTCGTGAAGCTCACGGATGCGGACTGGAAGAAGGTCGGCGGCCGGGACCGGTTCGTCCCGGCGACCCTGGGCATCTCCGGCCCGGACGAGAAGAACGAGATCGGCGTTCCCTCCGCGAGCCGACCCTTCGTCATCGCCTACAACAAGAAGCTCCTCGCCGCCGCCGGGATCGACAAGCCTGCCGACAGCTGGGACGGCCTGCGGGACCAGGCGAAGCGGCTGACCAAGGGCGGCGTGTACGGGATCAGCACCGCCTACGCGGACACGTTCGACCCGTACAAGATCATCTGGGGGATGTCCGAGCAGGCCGGGAACCCGCTGGTCACCAAGGGTAAGTCGGCCATCGACGACCCGATCACCGTCAACGCGTTCCAGACCTATTACGACTGGCTCGTCAAGGACCACGTCGTCGACCCCGCGGCGGTCGGCTGGAAGAACAGCCAGGCGCTGGCGGAGTTCGCCGCCGGGAAGTCCGCGTTCATGGTCATCACCAGCTCGACGTCGAAGCCCACGCTGGACGCCTCGGCCGTCAAGGACGACTACGCGTACGCCGTGATGCCGACGATCCCGCCGGGGGAGTCCAGCCGGCCGAAGGACGGTGTCGCCGCGGCCAGCATCCTGTCCGGAGACAACCTCGTCGTCGCGGACTACTCCCAGAACAAGGACCTCGCGCTGGCGTACATCGAGCAGGTGACGAGCGCTGCGCAGCAGGAGCACTACTACAAGATCTTCGGTGACCTGCCGACCAACGCGGAGGCCTCGAAGTCGGTCCTGGCGGGCGACAAGGCGCTCAGTCCCCTCATCGACGCGGCGAAGGGTTCCGTGGCCACGCCGTTCACCGGCGCCTGGGGCGAGATCCAGCTGGCGCTGAGCAACGTCACCGTCCAGCTGATCCCGTCGCTCGCCAACGGGTCCGTCTCGCCGGCGAAGGTCAAGGCCGCCGTGCACGAGGCGCACGTCGCCGCCCAGACCGCGCTGGACCGCGTCAAGTAGCCGGGCTGGATCCGTCATGACACTGCACACGACGCGCGAGCCGACCCCGCCGGCGGCCCGCCC
>NZ_DATCNW010000194.1:0-1638 GCF_036565025.1 Pengzhenrongella sp. | reverse complement strand
CATCGCGTTAGAGGTTCTAAGGCGCGCCTATCCGCCGGAAGAGGTTGTCATGAGCCTGCTCGGGGTGGGCGAGCACGACCGTCCCAAGCACGTCCGCGAGCCGGTCCAGCAAGATTTGGGGGTCGGTAGACGGCTCGAGCGGCGGGTGCAGGATGCCGACCTGGCGATAGCCGCGTCGCAGGGTAAACGCAGGCACGACCGGCGCGCCCGTTTCGACCGCGAGCCGCGTGACGCCGCTCGCCACCGACACCGTATGGCCCGCGAGGCGCGTTGCGGCGTTGCCCCCCGCGTCGGCGCCCATCCAGACGGCCTCCCCGCGCCGAAGGAGCTCGCGGAGCACCGGGTACGAGCCCGGCTGGCGCACCCAGCGGCAACCGGCGTCCTCGACCCAGCGGTTCTGCGCTACGACCCAGCGGCCGAGCCGCCCGTCGAGCCCCGGCTCTCCGACGTTGTGTCCGCCGGAGAGGTACAGCTTGACGCCACGTGCGGCCAGGGCATGAACGAGCGCGAGGAAGGGGCCGACATGAGCCGTCGCGAGGATGACGCCCCGGCTTGCGGCGCGGGCCCGCTCCAGGTGCTCCAGGCCCTCGATCTCGATCGTCCGGGCGAGCCACGGTCGCCACTGGAGCTCTGCTCGCACCGCCTCGTCGACGACGTGTGCGCGCGAGATCTGCCGAATCCGGGGTGACTCCCTCGGGGCGCGCAGCAGCGCCGCCACCCGGCTCAGCGCCTGCTCGCGCCTGCGCCGGAGGAGGTGCCACTCCGCAAGGCCCCGGAGCGCGGCGACCCGGAGCGCCACCGGGGTCGGCAGCAGTCGGTGGACGCCGGGCGTGCCGTAGACGCGCACCCAGAGGCTCTGGCCTGTCGCCTGGAGCAGGTTCGCCTGCGGTTGCTCGACTGCGGCGACGCGATCGGCGAGCTCATCCATCACGTGCGCGTCGCGAACGCGTCTTCGATTGCTTCGGCCAGGAGCTCGGGCGCGGAGAGCGAGGCGCAGTGCCCGCAGTCGAGCGTGACGAGTCTCGCGCCGAGCTCGGCGGCCAGCAGCGCGCCTTGGCGCTCGGGACAGGCCGGGCTTCGGGCGGCCCGGAAGACCGTGACGCGCGCCGCACTGCCGTTCGGCCGGTTCGGGAGCGGCGCCGGTTGCGCGAACAGACGCAGGGTGGCGTGAATCGTCTCCGAATCGGCACGGAGGTGCGAGCGTGCGTTTCGGCCGCGGGCTGCCTCGTCGAGGTCGGCTGTCAGGGGGTAGTCGGCCATCAGGTCGACGAGCCGGTCGAAGTCGTGCTCTAGGTATGGCCCGATGACGCGGCGGTACGCCTCGCGCCTCGTCGTGGCCCTCTGCCAACCCCAGCGCCACAGCGCATCCACGTCCAGCATCGGGTCGACGATCCCGACGCCGGCGACCACGGCCGGCTCCGCGTTCCAGAGGAGCCGTGCGAGGTCGCCTCCGAACGACAGCCCGCAGATCGCGACCGGCGCGGCGGCACGCACGAACGGCCGGAGGTCTTCCACGTAGTCGGCAATCGATTCCACCGGCCCGGCGGGTGAGTCGCCGTGCCCGCGGAGGTCCGGAAGGATCGATCCGAACCGGCCGTCGAGTGCGTCCGCCACCTCGTACAGATGGTCCCGGCTCGC
>NZ_DATCNW010000193.1:0-2714 GCF_036565025.1 Pengzhenrongella sp. | reverse complement strand
AGCGTTGACGTCCTATAGGACGTCAACGCTCGGACGTTACGGGTCAGGCCGGAGGCGGGTCAGGCGGAGGCGCGTTGCGGGCGCCGGACGACCACCGGTGGGGTGTCGTCGGCCGCTTGAACGGTGGCCATCTCGCGCACGAGGGCGATGCCGTCGAGCAGCAGGTTGAGCAGGCGCTCGTCCCGGTCCGGGATGCAGGCGACGGCGATCCCGAGGATCGCGCAGCACACGATGCTCGGCGCACCTGAGTCGTGGAAGCCCGACTCCGACGGCTGGATCGCGGACGCGAAGCTGCGGGCCCATGCCGCGGCGTGCGGCACGTCGGCGAGGATCTCGCGGCCGCGTGCGGTCAGGTCGCCGTCGGGCCGGCCCTCGAGCGCGGCCAGGCGGCGCTCGGCGGACAGGATGCCGACGGCCAGCACCCGCTGCGTGTCGGCCGCCACCACGGGCATGGCGGTCGTCGCGCACAGCAGGGCGAGCCGCGCATCGGCGGCCGGGTCGTCACACGTGAGGCCCACGACCGACGGCACGAGCTGGAGGAGCCGCGGGCGACCCTCGTCGGTCATCTGGTCGTTGACGTTCCGGGCGAGGGTGGCGAGCAGGGGGTGCGTGCAGACCGGGTGGTCGCTCCACGCCTCCCCGGCGAGGAAGGACGCGAACTCCATGAAGCACGCCCCGCGTGCCGGACGACGATGCCGGCCGCGCGAGAGTACCGGCATGTAGTCGGGCGGAAGGTTCTGGCGCAACATCTGACACCCCCGGGACGAAGGGACCTGGCGAATCCACCGAAACGGCTGTAGCGCGCTTCGGTACCAACTGTGCGCCGATATCGGGCGTCACACCAGTCCCAGAGCGGCATCCGTTCGTGGGCCGTCGGGGGCGGCGGCCACGAACGAGTCGGCTCCCGATCCGTCCCGCCCAGGCCGTCCCGCGCGACGACAGCCCTCAGGGGCTCCACGGGACTGCCGATGGGGCTCTCACGGGGCTTGCCTCGCCCAGGCCACGGGCCCAAACACCTTGATGAGGTTGCGCGTCGTCTCATCAAGGATTGACTCGCTCCAGTTGATGTCGATCGCACCCAGTTTCGCGGCGTACGCGAGGTAATCACGGAGCGTGCGGGAGATCAGGATGTTCGCGTCGGCGAGCGTGACCGACAGACTCAATCGAGATTCCCGTACTTGTTGGAGAGCGTGGCGACGACGGCCATGTGGTCCTCATCGAGGTGCTCGCGCAGGGCCTGAATCGCCGACGCGGGGATGCGGTGGTGCTTGCCGACCATGCGGAAGTCGACGCGCCCACGGCCGATGAGCTTCATCAGGGTTGGGCGTGACATACCGAGGATCTTGGCCGCCTCGGTCGTGGTGAACTCCTGCTTGGCAGGGATGACGACCGCGCCGACCGACTGCTCGGCATCGAGCAGGGCGAGCACCTTCTTGGCGCTCTCGCGAGGGAGGCGCAGGGTCACCTCGATCTCGGGCTGCTCGCTGGCAAGGCCCGAGCGGAGGAGTTTGACGTCCTCGGTCAGTGCGGTGCTCATGGTGCCTCCCGGCTCCTCGTGCCTAAGTGCTGCAAGTGTAACACTCGGAACCTGGCCGCACGTGATGGTCAAGGTGGACCCCGGGCTCCCGGTGGGAGCTGTGCCGGCACCTGATCGGGGAGTCCATCACGACGTCGGACCTGGCCCGGCGCACCAACCAGACCGAGCCCGCCGTCTCCAGGCACCTCAAGCTCATGCGCGAGGCCGGCCTGATCAGCTCACAACGCGACGGCCGCCAGGTGTTCCACCGCATGCACCCCGCGGTAATCACGCAGCTGGGGCAGGACGCGCTGCGAGCGCTGATGCGGTAGGAGCGAGCCTCACCATACGGTCGACGCCACCCAGTCCAGGTCGCGCTTCGCCTGCTGGCGGGTGTCCTGGTCTTGCTGGTACAGCGCCTCGGTCTTCTCCAGGGTGAGAGTGAACGGCCGACCCTGACGCCGGGTGGTGTGCCGGACCGGCAGACCGGCGTGGTCGAGCTGTCCGTGGACGTGTTGGCGACCGGGCTTGGCCAGCGGCCACTCGTGAGTGCGTTCGGAGCGAGACCCCAGGAACTTCGCGAGCCGGAGACATTCCCCGCAACCGCAGCCGGTCCATTCGATCGACCAGTCGTCGTCCGCTCGCGCTGGACGCTCGACGAGTCGGGTCAACCGGTCACGACAGTCCAGGGCGATGGCGACGACCGCGGCCCTCGACGGCGGTCGGTGTGCCCGGAGAGCCGGAACCAGCAGCTCGACGACGTTGTCGTCCGCGGCTCGCAGCGCCTTGGTGATGCTCGCGCCGCTCTCGTCGGAGACCGCCTCCAGCAATCTTGCCAGCGGCCGGCCAAGCTCGGCCAGGCCCGCGCGTCGTCGGTCGGTGTGATCGTGGCGGACCCAGGTGTCGACCCGGCCCGACAGCCATCGCCAGAGGCGGTCACCCACCTGGTCAGCGAGCGGGTGTTGAGCGACATCGTGGATGACCACCAACGGGTGGGTTGGCGTCACTGAGGGTGATCATGCGTGTCGGGCGGCCCTGAGGGGTTGCCCTTTTTTCGTGGCGACGAGAGCGTGATGACGTCCATCGAAGCGCAACGGCCCTCCCTCAATCCTTGGCCGGATGGGAGGACCGTCGCTTGGTGCTTGGAGGCACCCATGCTGATCGTAGGTACGGACCTGCTCGAGGTCGACCGATCCCT
>NZ_DATCNW010000192.1:0-5574 GCF_036565025.1 Pengzhenrongella sp. | reverse complement strand
GTCCAGGGACCGCGCTGGGGCTGACACGTCGGGGTCAGGTGCCGCGGAGGACTGCTCCGACGCGGCGGGCGGCCTCGGCGACGGCGGCCTCGCGGACGGCGGCGGCGTCGTCGGCGGTGAGCGTGCGGGCTCCTGCGCGCATGCGCAGGGAGAAGGCCAACGACTTCTTGCCCTCCCCGACCTGGGGCCCGGTGAAGACGTCGAACAGCCGCAGCTCCTCGATGAGGTCGCCGGCGCCGTCGCGCACGGCGGCGAACACGTCGGCCGCCGGCACCGCGGCGTCGACGACGAGCGCCAGGTCCTCCTTGGCGACCGGGAAGGTCGACAGCGGCTCACCCTGCTTCGGCTGACTCGGCGCGGCCGCGAGCAGCACGTCCAGATCGATCTCGAAGGCCGCGGACCGGGCGGGCAGGTCGAGTGCGGCGAGGACCTTGGGGCTCAGCTCCCCCGCATGCCCGACGAGCGTCCCGTCCGCGAGCGTGAAGCGCGCGCAGCGGCCCGGGTGCCACGGTGCGTGCTCCGGATCCGCCTCGACCACCAGCTCGACGCGCACGATCCGCGCGATCCGCTGGACTGCGGCGATCGCGTCGGTGTGGTCGGCGCGCCGGCCCGGTCCCCACCAGCCCGCAGCCTCCGCGTGCCCGGCGAACAGGCCCGCGACGTGGCGCGGCTGGGGCGGGACCGCGGCGCGCAGCTGGTCGAGCTCGGCGTCCGAGGGCCGGCGCTCGATGCCGGGCCGCCCCGCGGGGGCCGCGCCCGGGACCGGGCGCGTGACGAGCCCCATCTCGAACAGGCCCAGGTCACCGGCGCCCCGCCCGACGTTCACCCGGGCCGCGTCGACGAGCGTGGCGAGCAGGCTCGTGCGCAGCTCGGTCTTCTCGTCCGACATCGGGTTGGCGAGCCGGGATGCGACGCGCCGCGGGTCGCCGGCCGCAAGGCCGAACGTGTCGTGGATCAGGGGCGAGACGAACGGGTAGGTGAGCACCTCGACCAGTCCCGACTCGGCGAGCGAGCGGGCGACCGACCGGCGGGCCCGCTGCGACGGCGTCAGGCCACGCCCGGCCGGGGCGACCGGCAGCACCGACGGGATCTGGTCGTACCCGCGCAGCCGCGCGACCTCCTCGACCAGGTCGATCGGTGCGGTCAGGTCGGGCCGCCAGCTCGGCGCGACGACGCTCAGGACACCGGCACCCCCGGCGTCCACCGCGTAGGCGTCGCCCACGGCGTCGTCGCCCGCCGTCTCGGCGGGCACGGTGCACCCGATCAGCTCGAGCACCTCGCGCACGACGTCGGCCGGGTAGTCCACGCCGACGATCCGGGTCGGCAGGTCGAGCGGCAGCGCGATCGGCGCGGCCGGCTCACGCCGGTCGACGTCGGTCAGGTCGCCGTCCGCGACCCCGCCGCCGTGCTTGACGAGCAGGTCGACGACCCGCTGCACCGCCGCCGGCGCCAGCTCGTGGTCGACGCCGCGCTCGAACCGGCGCGAGGCCTCCGACGCGAGCTTGTGCCGGCGCGAGGTCCGCGCGATCGACACCGGGTCGAAGTGGGCCCCCTCGATCAGGACGTCGGTCGTCGCGGAGGTGACCTCGCTGGAGGCGCCACCCATGACGCCGGCGATCCCGAGCACGCGCGAGCCGCGCCCGCCGGCGGCGCCGCCGTCGGTGATCAGCAGATCCTCGGGGTCCAGGCGCCGCTCGGCACCGTCCAGGGTCACCAGCGTCTCCCCCGTGCGAGCGCGCCGCACCACGATCGGGCCGGTGAGGCCGGCGAGGTCGTAGGCGTGCAGCGGCTGGCCGAGCTCGAGCATCACGTAGTTCGTCACGTCGACCGCGAGCGAGATCGGGCGCATGCCCGCCTGCACCAGGCGGCGCTGCATCCAGACCGGGGACGGTCCCGACGCCGCGACGCCGCGCACCGCGCGGGCCACGAACCGGTCGCACCCGGCGCGGCCGCGCAACGGCGCGTCGTCGGCCAGCTCGACGGCGAAACCGCCGTCGGACGCCGCGGGGACCTCGAGCCGGGCCGGGTCGTCGAACGCCGCGCCGGTCGCGTGCGAGTACTCCCGCGCGACGCCGCGCAGCGAGAAGCAGTAGCCGCGGTCCGGCGTGACGTTGATCTCGAGGGTCTGCTCCGCCAGGCCGAGCAGCTCGATCGCGTCGTCGCCGGGGGTCGGGGTGTCCTCGAGCACGATGATGCCCGCACTGTCGCCGCCCAGCCCGAGCTCCTGGGACGAGGCGATCATCCCGTCCGAGACGTGCCCGTAGGTCTTGCGGGCCGAGATCGCGAACGGCCCGGGCAGCACCGCGCCCGGCAGCGCAACGACGACGTGGTCGCCGACGGCGAAGTTGTGCGCTCCGCAGACGATGCCGCGCGGCCCGCTCGGCGTGCCGGACTCGTCCGGCACGTTGTACGGCCCGACGTCGACCGTGCACCAGTTGATCGTCTTGCCGTTCTTGTGCTTCTCGGGCTCGAGGATGAGCACCCGCCCGACGACGAGCGGCCCCGTCACCGAGGACCCGTGCAGCCCTTCGTCCTCGAGCCCGACGCGCGCGAGGTCGGCCGCGACCTGCAGCGCGCCGGCCTCGGTCGTCGTCGCGCCGCGGGGCAGCTCCACCCACTCGGCGAGCCAGGGCAGCGGTACGCGCGGCATCAGATCTCCATCCCGTACTGGAGGGGGAAGCGCGCGTCGCCCTCGACCATGTCGTGCATGTCAGCGATGTCGTGGCGGAACATCAGCGTGCGCTCGATGCCCATGCCGAACGCGAAACCGGTGTACACCTCGGGGTCGATCCCCGCGGCGCGCAGCACGTTCGGGTGGACCATGCCGCAGCCGCCCCACTCGATCCAGCCCGCGCCGCCCTTCTTGCCCTCGAACCAGAAGTCCGGCTCGGCCGACGGCTCGGTGAACGGGAAGTACGACGGGCGGAACCTGATCTTCGCGGTGTCCCCGAACATCGCCTTCGCGAGGTGGTCCAGGGTGCCCTTGAGGTGCGCCATCGTCAGGCCCTTGTCGATCGCGAGGCCCTCGACCTGGTGGAACACCGGGGTGTGGGTCGTGTCGAGCTCGTCGGTGCGGAACACCTTGCCCGGACAGATGACGTACAGCGGCACGTCGCGCTCGAGCATCGAGCGCGCCTGCACCGGCGAGGTGTGCGTGCGCAGCACGAGGCCGTCGTCGGGCGGGTCGAGGAAGAAGGTGTCCTGCATCTGCCGGGCGGGGTGGTCCGGGTCGAAATTCAGCGCGTCGAAGTTGAACCACTCGGCCTCGACCTCGGGGCCCTCGGCGATCTCCCAGCCCATCGCGACGAACACGTCGCCGATGCGCTCCTGGAGCGTCTCGAGCGGGTGCCGGGCGCCGGTCGGACGGCGGTCCACCGGGAGCGTGACGTCGACGCTCTCGGTGCGCAGCATCTGCTCGTCGCGCAGGACCTCGAGCTCGCCCTGCCGGACGGCGATCGCCTTGCCCAGCCGGCCGCGCGTCGCGCCGAGCAGCTTGCCGGCGGACGCCTTCTCGCCCGGGCTCAGCTGCCCGATCTGGCGGTTCGCGAGGGAGAGCGGGCTGCGGTCGCCGGTGTGCGCGAGGCGCGCGACCTTCAGCGCGTCGAGGTCCGACGCCGCGGCGATCGCCGCCAGGGCGGCGTTCAACGCGGCCTCGACCGCCACCGCGTCAAGCGGGGACAGGGGTGCGTCATCGGGCTCTGGGGCGGGGTTCGAGAGGGACATCCGTGCCTTTCGGTGGTGTGCGCCGTTGCTCTAGCGCTGCGGCGCAGATGGCAGTAACGCCACGCACCGCGACAGACCGGAGAGAGTCTAGGTGCGCTCGACCGTGGACGTCGCAGGCCCCAGCAGCGCAAAGGTGTCCACCACGTCGTACGCGGGTCCGCCGGACCTGCCCTCGCCCGGGCGCGAGCTGACCAGCTGGATCTCCTCGACGTGCCAGCTCGGCCCCTCGTAGACCGCGAGGGCCCGGGCGAGCGTGGCGACGTCGTCGCGCCCGGCCTCGCCGTTCCCGTTCCCGCCCCGGTTCCGGCCCGGGTTGGTGCGGGCCTGGGCGCGCACGCGCGCGACCGTCACGTGCGACCGGGACCGTACCCGGCGGTCCTCACGACCGGTCACCATCCGGCCGAGATGGACGCAGCCGGCGGTCAACTCCGAGAGCGCACCCACGTCGCCGCCGCAGCCGATCCAGAAGATCCGCCGGTCGAACACGCCCGCTCCGCGCAACCGCAGCTCGAACGGCGGCTGCGCCAAGACGATCCGGCTGAGACCCGCGTAGAGGTCCTCCGCCTCCCCCGCCGACACCTCGCCGTAGAACGCGAGCGTGATGTGGCGGTCCTCCAGCGGCGCCCAGAGCAGCGAGCCGCGGGCTCCGCCGGCGGCCTGCGACTCGCGCACGGAGGTCAGCGCGAGCTCGACGTGCTCCTTCACGTGCAGGGGCGGGACGACGGCGACGAACAGCCTCATCGTGGTGGCTCCTTCCGGGCCGGCCTCAGCGCTGCGCGCGCGCCGAGGCGTACAGGCACAGCGTGGCAGCCGTGGCCAGGTTGAGCGATTCCGCCTGCCCCCGGATGGGGACCCGCACGACGGCGTCGGCCAGGGCACGGTCCTCGAGCGGCAGGCCCCAGGCCTCGTTGCCGAAGACCCACGCGGTCGGGGCTGCGAGGTCCGGCGCCTTCCCGGTGCCGCCGGGCTGTCCGGCGACGTCGAGCAGGTCGTCCAGGTCCTCCTCACCCGCGCCGTCGGCGGCGAGCACCGCCAGCCCGGCCGCCTTGAGCGCGGCGACCGCCGCCTCGAGGGAGGCGCCGGTGACCACAGGCAGGTGGAACAGCGAGCCGGCGGTCGCCCGGACCGTCTTCGGGTTGTGCACGTCCACGCTCTCCGCGGTGAGCACGACGGCGTCCGCCCCGGCCGCGTCGGCCGCGCGGATGACCGTCCCGGCGTTGCCGGGGTCGCGGACGTGGGAGAGCACCGCGACGAGCGTCGGGCGGGTCGCCAGGACGTCGTCGAGCGTCGCCGTCTCCTGCTCGACGACGGCGAGGATGCCCTGCGCGTCCGGGGACATCGCGGCCAGCACGTCGTCGGACGCGAGCTGCACGTGGATGGATCGCTCGCGAGCGAAGTCGACGATCTCGTCGTAGCGCTCGGCAGCCGCGCCGGTGAGGTACAGGTCCCGGACGGCGCCGAACCGGACGGCCTCCCGGACCGCCTGGGGGCCCTCGGCCAGGAACCGGCCCGCGCGCTCGCGCGCCGACCGCCCGGACAGCGCCCGGACCGCCTTCACCCGGTCGGCGCGAAGGTTGTCCAGGACCGGTCCGTCAACAGCAGGCGTCATGCACCAATCCTCACCCGGATTGCCCCATGCCCCCGCACCGCGCGCATGCGGAACGGGTGGGCTCCCGCGCTCGAGCCGCGAGATCGCCATTCCCACGCGAGTTCGCCGGTGCGCCCGCTCAGTGCAGCGCTCAGTGCAGCCCTCGGTGCAGCGAAAGTGCACCAAAACGCCTCATTCACTGCGTTTTGGATGCACAGAGCGCTGCACTGAGGCGGTCAACCCAACGAAAATGCGACCACGTC
>NZ_DATCNW010000191.1:0-24806 GCF_036565025.1 Pengzhenrongella sp. | reverse complement strand
AGCGTTGACGTCCTATAGGACGTCAACGCTCGGACGTTAGGGGTGGGGGGTGGGGTCGTGCTTGGGGGCTTCCGCGGCCGCTTCGCGCTCGGCTGCGTCGCGGTCGGCGGTGAGTTCGTCGACCAGGAGCTCGCTGCTGCGGACCTTGCCGGTCCGGTATCCCGCCCGGCCGACCATGTGCGAGGCGACCGGGGACGTGAGCAGCTGGAAGATCCCGACGAGCGCGAGCATCCACAGCGCCGGTCCGCTGCGCAGCCGCAGCGCGAGTCCGATCAACATCAGGATCAGGCCCAGCACCTGCGGCTTCGTCGCGGAGTGCATCCGGGCCAGCAGGTCCGGGAACCGCACCAGCCCGACGCCGGCGGCGAAGGCGAGCAGGGCGCCGCCGAGCAGGCAGATCGCCGACGCGACGTCGGCCAGGTTGTTCCAGGTCATCAGCGCACCTCCCCGGGGGCGGCGGAACCGTGCTGGTCCGGGTCGTTGTCGCCTGCCGCGGCAACCTGTTCGGAGTCGATCCGCGCGGCCTCCTCGAGGGCGATCTCCTCGCGCGTGCGGACCTTGCCCTCGCCCTCGGGCTCACGGGCGGCGAACCGGGCGATGGTCACCGACCCGACGAACCCCACGAGCGAGAGCACGACGAGCACCGGGATCGTGTCGATGCGTTGCACGTAGGCCGCCTCGAGCGCGACGAACGCCACCAGCGTCGTGGTGAAGACGTCGAGCGCGACGGTCCGGTCGAGCATGCTCGGCCCGCGCTCGGCCCGGATCAGGGCCATCACGGCGGCCGCGGTCAGCAGCACCGAGCACACGATCACGACGGCGGTCATCCGGTCACCCCTTTCGGTCGGTCGGCACCTGGGTCAGCACCTGGGTCGGCACCCCCCGCACCGAATCCACGTCCAGGCCCGAGCCCGGCGGCCTCGAGCTGGGCGTTCGAGGCGATCGCGCGCAGCACCCGTTCCTCCTGGTCCAGTACGGACGTCCGAGCGGCCTCGACCCCGCCCGCGGTGTCGACGTCGAGCACGTGCAGGTAGAGCGTGCTGGTGAGCCTGTGCGCCTCGACGACGATCGAGCCGGGCACGAGCGAGCACAGCTCGGCGGTCAGAGTCAGGTACAGGTCCGACGAGCTGCGCAGCCGGACCCCGATCACGGCGCTCACCGGCGCGCGCCGGCGGAACGCCGCCGCGCCGACCTGCACGCTCGCCACGACGAGGTCGCGCGCGAAGTACGCGATCAGCCGGACCAGCCCGAGCGGGCGCAACCGGCCGCCGGACGCGATCGGGGGCAGCGGCAGCAGGACCGTCACCGCGACCGCGATCACCAGCCCGGCGAGCACGTTCGCGACGCTCAGGTCCCCCCAGAGCAGGACCCACACGACGGTGAGCCAGAGCGCCGTCGGCCACTGGATCGCCGCGGCACGGCGGCGCGGGTGCAGGCTCATGGCGTCGCCTCCCCCGCCGGGATGGCCGCGGCGCGGTCAGCGGATCCGGCGGGCGCAGATCCGGCCGGCGCGGGCGCGGCGGGCGCGGGCGCGGCGCGCTGGACGTTCTGCGAGACGCCCGACCCGCGGCCACCGGCGGGCAGCACGGCCTCGATGTAACCGGTCCGGTCCCGCAGGTCATGCGCGGCGCGCTCGGTGTAGGCGTACAGCGGCCCGGCCACGACCGTGAGCCCGACGCCGACCAGGGCCAGCGCGGCGGCGGAGCCGACCATCCCGCGCGGCAGGTGGCGGTCGGGCACGTTCGCGGGGGCCGTCTGCCAGAACGCCTTGTTCCACGCTTTGATCAGCGCGTACATCGTGAGCAACGACGTCACGACGCCGCCGCCCACCAGCACGTACGTCATCGGGGTGCCGGCCGCGACCCCCGCCTGGAGCAGCCCGATCTTGCCGAGGAACCCGGAGAACGGCGGCACCCCGGCCAACGACATCGCGGGCACGAAGAACAGCACCGCGAGCAGCGGCGCGATCTTCGCGAGCCCGCCGAGCTGGTCCAGCGACGTCGAGCCGCCACGTCGCTCGATGAGCCCCGCGACCAGGAACAGCGTGGTCTGCACGGTGATGTGGTGCACGACGTAGAAGATCGCCGCCGCCATGCCGGCCTCGCTGGACAGCGAGATGCCGAAGATCATGAAGCCGATGTGGCTCACCAGGGTGAACGACAGCAGCCGCTTGATGTCGTTCTGCGCGACCGCACCGAGGATGCCGACGAGCATCGTCGCGAGCGCCGCCCACATCAGCAGGTCGTCCGCGCGGCCCCCCGGGAACATCAGCGTCTGGACCCGGATGATCGCGTAGACGCCGACCTTGGTGAGCAGGCCGGCGAACACCGCGGTGACCGGTGCGGGCGCCGTCGGGTAGGAGTCCGGGAGCCACGCCGACAGCGGGAAGATCGCCGCCTTGATCCCGAACGCGAGGAGCAGCAGGAGCTGGAGCGCGAACGAGACCCCGGGGTCGATCTCGGGCAGCCGCAGCGCGAGCTGGGCCATGTTGACCGTGCCCGTCGCGGCGTAGGTGAGGCCGATCGCGAGCAGGAAGATCACCGAGGAGAGCAGCGCGACGACGATGTAGATCGTGCCCGACCGGATCCGCTCGGCGGTGCCCGTGAGCGTGATGAGCACGTAGCTCGCCGCGAGCAGCACCTCGAACCCGACGTACAGGTTGAACAGGTCGCCGGACAGGAACGCGATCGCGATCCCGGCACAGAGCACCAGGTAGGACGGGTGGTAGATCGCGACGGGCGTCTCCTCGTCGCCGTCGGCCACGCCCTGCGCGAGGGAGTAGATGAGCACCACCAGGGTCACCACGGAGGAGATCGCGAGCATCAGCGAGCTCAGCCGGTCCGCGACGAGGTCGATGCCGACCGGCGCCGACCAGCCGCCGACGTCGACGATGAGCGGCGCCGAGTCGGACTGCACGAGCAGCCCGAACGACGCGACCAGGGTGAGCGAGAGCGCGACGAGGCTGATCACGCGCTGTGCGCGCGCATGGCGCCACAGCGCGAGCGCGAGGCCGGCGCCGGTCAGCGGCAGCACGACCGGCAGCGGGACCAGCCAGGTGAGGTCGCTCATCGGGCGTCCTCCTGCGCGACGGCCGGGGTCTCGTCGCGGGCCTCGGCGGCGTCCCGGTCCAGGTCGCTCGGGGTGTCGTCGGTGTCGAGGTCGGCGAAGATCGGCTCGTCGAACGCCGCGAGCCGGGCGATGCGGCGGTCCTCGACGTCGTCCTGCACCTCGTCGTGGTGGTGCAGCTGCCAGGACCGGTACGCGAGCGCCATTCCGAACGCCGTCATGCCGAGGGTGATCACGATCGCGGTGAGCACCATCGCCTGGGGCAGCGGGTCGCTCATGTCCCGCGTCGGCGTCGAGCCCACGATGGGCGCGCCGCCCGCAGCGCCGCCGGCAACCAGGAAGGTGAGGTTCACGCCGTTGCCGATCAGCACGATCCCGATCAGCACCCGGCTCAGGCTGCGCTCGAGCAGCAGGTAGACGCCCGCGGCGACCAGGATGCCGATCACCACGACCAGGACGAGGTTCGGGCTCATGTCGTGGCTCATCGGGCCGCCACCCCCGTGGCGCGGGCGTCGCCCGACGGCGGGTGCACGGCGGGCGGGTTGTCCGCGCCGGTGGCTTCGCCCTGCCGGTCGACCTCGGCGCCGAGGCTGCGCAGGACGTCGAGCACCAGACCGAGGACCACCAGGAACACGCCAAGATCGAAGAACAGGGACGTGACGAGGTGGATCGTGCCGATCACGGGCACGTGCAGGTCGAGGATCACGCTCTGCAGCACCTCGCCGCCGGCGATCAGGGCAATCAGCCCGACGCCGGCGGAGAGGAACAGTCCCGAGCCGAGCAGCAGGCCGGGGTGCACCGGCGCCGCCTCGCCCAGCTCGTAACGCCCGCCCGCGAGGTACCGCACGATCAGCGCGATGCCGACGACGAGTCCGGCCGCGAAGCCGCCGCCGGGCCCGTTGTGGCCCGCGAACAGCAGGTACACCGCGAACACGATCATGGTGTGGAAGAGCAGCCGGGTGACCACCTCGAAGATCACCGAGCGGCGCTGCGGGGCGAGGGTTCGCTCGGCGCGCAGCCAGGCGCGCGAGCCACCGCTCACACCGCGGCGGCGCAGCGCCGCCATCCGGTCCTCGCCGCCGCCGCCCCACACGTCGACCTCGTCGGCGCCGTGCGCGTCGGCCTCGCTCACCCGGTGCAGCTCGCCGCTGCGGCGCTGCAGGAAGATCAGGGACGCGACGCCCGTCGCGGCCACCAGCAGCACCGAGATCTCGCCCATCGTGTCCCAGGCCCGGATGTCGACCAGGACCACGTTGACGATGTTCTTCCCACCACCGAACGCGTACGCCTCCTTAGGGAACTGCACCGACTGCGGGATGTGGATCCGGGCGTCCGGCGCCACGAGCGTCAGACCGGCCACCGTGACCCCGACGGCGAGCCCGATCACCAACCGCACCCAGCGGCTCGCCGCGAGCGGCCGGTCCGAGAAGTACGGGGGCAGCCGTCGCAGCACCAGCACGAACACGACCACCGTGATCGTCTCGACGAGCACCTGGGTGAGCGCGAGGTCCGGTGCGCCGTGCAGCAGGTAGAGCATCGCGACGCCGTACCCGGAGATGCCCAGCAGCACGACGGCCTTGAGCCGGCGTCGGGCCCGGACCGCGAGGATCGCCGCGACCACGATGACGCCGCCGGCGATCAGCTGGCCCGCGGAGTCCCACAGGCGGACCTTGTCCGGCAAGGACGTCCCGGTGACCAGCGCGGTGCCCGCGAGCGCGACGAACACCACGAGGATGCCGCCGAGGTAGAACGGCAGCGAGCCGCGCTGGGTGAGCGCGGTGACGTCGGCCGAGATGTCGTCGAGCCGGCGCATCGCGCGGCGGTAGACCCGGTCCGCCTCGGTGCCGGTCGGCATCGCTGCCTGGAAGCGCTCGACCGGGCGGCGCGCGACGAACAAGGCCGCGCCCGCGCCGAGGATCAGCACGGTCAGGGCGAACGTCGGGGTGAACCCGGCCCAGTGGATCAGGTGCCCGGGTTCGCCGCGCGGGTAGGTGTCCGCGTACGGCGAGAGCAGGTCCTCGCCCAGGCCGGGCAGCAGCGCGGCCGCGAGCCCGAGCACGGCGAGCACCAGCGCGGGCGCCACCAGCAGGCGCGGGGGCCGGGTGATCGCCGGGGGCTCGGCGGGCCCGGCGGGGGCGGGCTCGCCGTCGGGCGTCGGCGGGTGGGTCACGGACGCCTTGGTCGCGAACGCCCCCCAGAACAGGCGCAGCCCGTAGGCGACCGTGAGCGCGGAGCCGACCACGACCGAGGCGAGCACGACGGCCTGGACCCAGCCGCTGCCGCCGTCGTGCGCGATCGCCTCGAGGCCGGTCTCCTTGGCGACGTACCCGGCGAACGGCGGCAGGCCGATCATCGACGCGGTCGCCAGCGCGGCGGTGAGCGCGGTCACCGGCAGGGCGCGGCCGACCCCGGAGAGCCGGCGCAGATCCCGGGTCCCGGTCGCGGCGTCGACCACGCCGACGACGAGGAACAGGGCCGCCTTGAACATCGCGTGCGCGCCGATCATCGCCAGGCCGGCGAGCGCCGCGGCCCGCGAGCCGAGCCCGACCAGAAGCACCATCAGGCCGAGCTGGCTGACGGTGCCGAAGGCGAGGATGAGCTTGAGGTCGTGCTGGCGCAGGGCGCGGTAGCCGCCGAGCAGCAGCGTCCCGCAGCCGAGGGTGATCACCATGACCTGCCAGGCGGTGACCTGCGAGTACCCGGGCGCGAACCGCGCGACGAGGTAGATGCCAGCCTTCACCATCGCCGCGGCGTGCAGGTACGCGCTCACCGGGGTGGGCGCGGCCATCGCGGCCGGCAGCCAGAAGTGCAGCGGGATGAGCGCGGACTTGCTCGCCGCACCGAGCAGCACCAGCACGACGGCGACCGGCACGACGGCGCCGTGCGGGGGGTTGGCGACGACCTCGGACAGCCGGTAGGTGCCGGCCGCCTCGCCGAGCAGGATCAGCCCGACGAGCATCGCGAGCCCGCCGGCGGTCGTGATGATCATCGCCTGCATGGCCGCGCGGCGGCTCGCCTTGCGGTCGGCGTAGTGCCCGATGAGCAGGTAGGAGAAGACCGTGGTCAGCTCCCAGAACACGAAGAGCAGCAGCAGGTCGTCGGCCACGACGAGGCCGAGCATCACGCCCGCGAAGGCGACGAGGACTCCCCCGAACCGGCCGAGCCCGGCGGCCTTCGCCGAGAAGTACGCCGCGCAGTACACCAGCACCAGGGCGCCGACGCCGCCGACCAGCAGGACCATCAGCCAGGCCAGCGTGTCGAGCCGGAACGCGAGTTCGAGCTTGAGACCGGGAACCCAGCGGACGAACTCGACCGGCCCCTCGCCGCGCATCACCGCACCGGTGTGCGCGAGCGCCCACGCCGCCGCCGACGCCGGCGCGAGGGCCAGCACGCCGAACGCGCGACGCCCGAGCCAGGCCACGAGCAACGGGGCAGCAAGCGCCATCACGAGGTGGGCGGCGAGCAGCGTCAACACATCCGCTCCGTCCTGTGGTGGGCGGGTGGTGGGTCTGGCGGGGATGTGGTGCCGAGGATATCAAGCGTTGACCAGGTGAGAGGGGTCGCGTGACCGATTCCACACGGGGTCGAGCCGAAGGGTGCGTGTTGAGCGGAACTGGTCGGCGTCGAACGGGGCCGTCAGCGCAGCGGTGTCTATCTAATCTATGAGTACAGGCCACCCATGGAACTGACCATCAACACGTTGTCCATGGTGATGCGCCTGTCCCGCCACCCGTTGGTGACAAAGATTGCCAACAGGGTACCGATGTAGACAAATTTGTCTGACGTCACGACGTGATCAACTAGCCCGCAACACCTTGGATCGTGTCGGCGATGACGGAGTGACCGAGGTCGTTCGGGTGGACGTGGTCGGACGCGTACATCGTCGCGGTGTTCCAGATCGCGCCGGGATTGGCGACCTTGACAGCGCCTGCAAACTCCGGCTCGGCGACGACGGAATCGACCATGCCGTTGAAGATGGCGAGATTCCCCGCGGTTCGGTTGACGTCGAGCCCGTTGATCGCCAGACCCGCGGGAGTCGGAGTGGGGTCCTTGACCACGACGACGGCGGGCGGGGTCGCGCTCCTGTCGAGGTATCCGTCGAAGTAGAGCTCCCCCGCGCCCGCGCCCTTGGTGAGGACGATCGTGGAGGTGCCGGTGAGGCCGCCGACCCGGTAGGAGACGTCATGGAACGGGGTCTCGTCGGTGGTCTGGCCCACGGTCGTCCCAGATCCGCGCGGGACGCCGTTGACCGTCACGGAGAACGGGGAGCCCGCACCTAGCGACGGCTTGAAGCCGATGAGCATCAGCGAGATCTCGCTTGCCGAGGTCGTGATCGTCACCTTCTCTCCGGGCACGATGGTCTTGATCGCGGACCCGTTCCCGGCGATGGGGACCGGCACCGTCGTCCACTTGCTGGTCTTGACCGCGGAGGCATCCGTCTCCGGCGCCCACCGGTGCGACCGGAAGAGTCGCAGCAGGGTGCGCAGCGAGTTCGGGAAGTCGACCTTCTCGGTGGCGTCGGCCGAGGACGGGACGTTGATGACCGAGTTGAGCACGGCGTCCAGGACGACCAGGCCGTGGCTGCCGGGGGTCCAGGTCTTCTCAGCCGTGTTGCTCGCGATCGCCACGACCTGGCCCATCACCGCACCGGACTTGCCGTTGTTGTCGGTGAGCGCGCCGCGGCGCGCACCCAGCAGGGCGACGAAGTTGTGCGCCGAATCGCTCGCACCGGCCCCTTCGACGTAGCTGTGTCCGTACGCGAAGAGCGACGGCGTCGGGGTGGGCGTCGGGGTGGGCGCTGCGGCGGACGTCACCAGCAGACCGGTCATCCAGGACCAGACCGCCTTGTTGTCCGCGCGATAGATCACCAGGTTCGCGTCCTTCTCGATCGTCAGGCGGGTGCCCTGGCGGCCACCCGTCTTGGCGTTCCACAGCACCCTGCCGGCCTTCGTGTAGAGGACGAGGTTGCCGTCGCTCTGCAAGGTGAGGCGGTTGCCCGCGCCCGAGGTGCGGGTCGCCCACCGCACACTCGGCCCATAGACCACGGCGTTGCCGTCGCTCTGCATCAGGAATCGCCGGGCGAGGTCGGGCGTCTGGAGCAGCTGGCCGCTGAGCAGCTGTTCGCCCATCTTGAGCGTCGACTTCGTCGCCGGTGCCGGGGCCACCGGTGCGAGCAGCCGCGAAACCGCCCAGAGTGCCTTCTCGGCCGTCGAGTAGATGACCAGGTTGCCGTCGTCCTGAATGGCGAGCCGCGCACCGGTCGCCCCGGACGTCCCGGAGCTCCACACCGGGGCATCGGCCGGCGTGGCGACGACCAGGACGCCGTCGGCCCCCATGGTGAGGTGGTAGCCGGACCCGAACGTGCGGGTGGACCAGATGGCCTTCGTCGGGCCGTAGAGCACCGCGTTGCCGTCGGACTGCATGACGAAGCGGTAGCTGCCGTCCGGCGAGACGATCCGCTGCTCGGAGCCGAGCACCTGCCCGGCCGTCAGGGCGGACGGTTCCACGGTCGCCACCGCCGCGGCCGGGGTGAGCAGCCCGACGCACGCCACGATCACCGTGAGTGCGGTCGCCAGAGCGAGTCGAAGGGGTTGAGAACGCACGGTGACCTCGTTGAGCGTCGGACCTCAGCAATGGAGACAAGAGGTCCGTCGCGATGCCGCGAATGACGCAGCCTCACGTTGTGCTCCCCCGGGAACCGGGCGATCTCCGATCAGGCGTGCTCGCCTGACGCCTGAACCTTAGGGTGCATTTCACCGGGCACGGGCACGGGCGATGGATGAAAATCGAATGGCTCAGCGCCGCCTCGCCGTCGGGCTCGGCCGATCCCTCGCGGCGAGCTGCGTGGACCGTCGTCGTCGGCCCGGCGACGGCGGGCTAGCGTGGCCCGGTGGATATCCTGCGCGCGGTCGCGGTCTGGTCGGTCGTCGTCGGCACTGTGGTCGGTGTCGGGTTCTTCGCGCGCGGCGTGCTGCGGATCGTGCAGACGGTCCGGATCGGCGGACCGGCCCCCGGCCGCGCCCGGCCGGTCGCGGCGCGCACCTGGCTCGTGGTGCGCGAGATGGTCGGCCACGGCCGGTTCCAGCACAAGCCCGTGGTCAAGGTCGCGCACTGGGTCGTGATGGTCTCGTTCCCGGTCCTGTTCCTCACCCTGGTCACCGGGTACGGGCAGGTCTCCAGGCCGACCTACGCGCTCCCGCTGATCGGCCACCTGCCGCCGCTCGAGTGGCTCATCGAGTCGATCGCCTGGGCGTCGCTGCTCGGCATCCTCGCCCTGATGGTGATCCGGCAGCGCTCGCACCCGCGGCGCAGCGGCCGCGAGTCGCGCTTCTTCGGGTCGAACCAGGGCCAGGCGGTCTTCGTCGAGCTGACGATCCTCGTCGTCGTGCTGTGCGCGATCTCGCTGCGCGGGCTCGAGTACGCGCTCGCCGCGCAGGTCCCGGCGACCGCCCACCTCGCCACTTTGTGGCACTTCCCACTGACGGCATGGTTCGGCGCCTCGTGGGTCCCGGTGGCCCGCAGCACGCTCGAGGCCACCGTCATCGTGGTGTCCGCGATCAAGATCCTGGTCTCGATGGCCTGGTTCGTCGTGATCGGGCTGCAGCCCGCGATGGGCGTCGCCTGGCACCGGTTCCTCGCCGTGGTGAACCTGTACGCGCGCCGCGAGACCGACGGCAGCCCGGCCCTCGGGCCGCTGCAGCCGATGCGCGGGGCCGACGGCGCGCCGCTCGACCTCACCAAGCTCGAGGACCTGCCCGACGACGTCCGGCTCGGCGTCGGCGCGATCGAGGACTTCACCTGGAAGGGACTGCTCGACTTCTCCACCTGCACCGAGTGCGGTCGCTGCCAGGACCAGTGCCCGGCCTGGAACACCGAGAAGCCGCTCTCCCCGAAGCTGCTCACCCTCGCGCTGCGCGACCACGCGTACAAGACGGCGCCGTACCTGCTCGCCGCGGCCGGCGACCCGGCCTCCAAGGCCGACGGCGACGCGGCGTCGGGCCCCGCGCTCGATCCGCACGCGATGCGCCTGATCGACAACGTGATCGACCCCGAGGTGCTGTGGGCGTGCACGACCTGCGGGGCGTGCGTCGAGCAGTGCCCGGTCGACATCGAGCACGTCGACGCGATCGTGGACATCCGGCGCTACGAGGTGCTGATGGAGTCGGCGTTCCCGACCGAGTTGGGCGGGATGTTCACCAAGCTCGAGCGCAAGGGGAACCCGTGGGGCATGGCCCAGCGCGCCCGGCTCGACTGGGCCAAGGGGCTGGCGTTCGACGTGCCGGTGATCGGCAAGGACGTCGAGGACGCGCGCGGGCTGGACTACCTGTTCTGGGTCGGCTGCGCGGGCGCGTACGAGGACCGGGCCAAGAAGACGACGCGCGCGGTGGCCGAGCTGCTGGACGCCGCGGGGGTCAAGTTCGCGGTGCTCGGCGACGGCGAGTCGTGCACGGGCGACCCGGCCCGGCGCGCGGGCAACGAGCTGCTGTTCCAGATGCTCGCGCAGGGGAACGTCGAGACCCTCGACGAGGTCGGCGCGCAGTCGATCGTGGTGACCTGCGCGCACTGCTTCAACACGATCTCGCGCGAGTACCCGCAGCTGGGCGGCAAGTACGACGTCGTGCACCACACCGAGCTGCTCAACCGGCTGGTCGCCGAGGGCCGCCTCACCCCCGCGCCTGCCGACATGTCAGACGCTGCGCGGTCCGGGGACCGCGTTGGGTCTGACACGTCCGCCGTGGAGCGGGTGACGTATCACGACCCGTGCTATCTCGGGCGGCACAACAAGATCTACGCACCGCCGCGCGAGCTGCTCGGTGCACTGCCCGGCGTGGAGCTCGCCGAGATGCCGCGCAACTCCGAGCGCTCGTTCTGCTGCGGCGCCGGCGGCGCGCGGATGTGGATGGAGGAGAAGACCGGCACCCGGATCAACTCCGCCCGCGCCGCCGAGGCGGTCGAGACGGGCGCCGGCACGATCGCCACCGCGTGCCCGTTCTGCACCGTCATGCTCGGCGACGGCGTCGCGGCCCAGCCCGCCGGGGACGCCCCCGCGCCGCGCGTGGTCGACGTCGCCCAGCTCCTGCTGGAACGCATCCGCCCGCAAGCCTGACGGGTCGGGGATTCGCGGGCCTGACGGGTTCGGGCGCAGGACTCACGGTCCGGGCGCAGGCCTGACAGGTCCGGACACACGACGTGTAAGACGCAGCGCGGCCGACGGCGGGCGTCACCAGACCCCGCGGGCCTCGAGTTCGCCGGTTCGTACGCGAGTTTGTCGTTTTCGATCGACGAACTCGAGTGGAAACGACGAACTCAGCGGGAAACGACGAACTCGACGGCTGGCCGAGGCCGGTGCCGCGCGCGTGGGCCACGAACTGAGCTCGGCCGCGTCAGTGCATCCCTCAGTGCATCGAACGTGCACCCCTGGCGCAGATTGGCTGCACTGAGGGCTGCACTGAGCAGGTTCCGGCGCGAATCCGGCGCCCCGTCGGCCACGACCCACGTCACGGTCCCGCCTCATCAACGAGGACTCGCTTCTTCAACGCATCCGTCGGTGCAGCCCCCGGGTGCAGCCCTCAGCGGGTTCTGATACGCACCCGGCTCACCCCCCGAGCGCACTGGACCGACGTGTCAGCCGCAGCGCGCACTACACCCCGCGACTCGCTGGACCGAGTTGTCAGCCGCAGCGCGCACCACAGCCCGCGCTACCCGCTGACAACTCGGGAGGCGGTGCGCTCTCAGAGGTCCGCGGGGTTGACCAGGAACTCGCCGTCGTCGGTGACCTCGCCGCCGACGGCGCGGTGGACCTCGCGGGTCAGGGCGTTGACGAACCCGCGCGCGCGAGCCCGGGCGGCCTTGTGCTCGGGCGGGGCGTGCTCCAGCTCGAGCTCGAGGAAGTCCGGCGCCTCCCATCGAATCCGGTAGGCGATCGCGCCGTTGACGGCCCACGGCAGGGACGCGAGCACCACGGGGAGCACCTCCTCCCCCGCAACCTCGAGAATGAGGATCCCGCCGGCCTCCAGGTCGGCCTGGATCCCGTAGCCGTTGAGCTCGGGCGGCGCCGAGAGCGCCGCCATGTCGAATGCGTCGGCCTCCGCGTGCAGGGTCTGGCGGGCCGCCTCGGAGAGCCCCGTCGTGCCCGGAGCGTCAGGCTCGCCGATGCCGCGAGGGGGTCCGGCCCACTCCGTGGGATCCATCGCGAGGTGGGCGTCGGGGGCGACCCGCTGCATGACGCTCAGCGCGGTCTCCGGCTCGAGCCAGACGTCGGTGAACACCGTGAGGTCGATCCCCGCCTGGACGTCCGGGGTGAGCACAATGCCGCTGCCGCCGACGCGGATCGATCCGCCGAGCCGGCGTGCCGCCGCGACGAGCCAGTGCATGACCCGCTCCTCGTCGCGCACGGGCGTGCCCTCGGGGAACGCACGGTTGAACCCGTACCGGTCGCCGCCCGGGTAGGGCGGGTCACCGCGTTCCTCGAGCGCCTCCACGATGAACACCGAGGCGGAGAACTTCGGCACGCCCAGCAGCGCGGCGTCGCGCGGCCCCAGGGCGTACGGCCCGATCAGCCGAGCGTGCCGGGTGAGGCGCAGCACCATGGGCGCATCGACGCCGCGCGGCAGCTTGAGCCCGGCGGCGGCGCGCTCGACGGCGGCCGCCTGGTCCCAACCAGCGGCGGGGAAGCGGCTGATCGCCAGCGTCTCGATCTCGGTCGCGACGATGGCGTTCGTCAGCACCAGCAGGTGGTCCTTGAGCAGGTTCGCGTCGTTCGAAGGAAACATCGGGGGGTCGGACAGGTCCATCTCGACTACACATCCGTCCGGTGGAAGTTCTGCCACGAGCGCGACGCCGTCGGGCCGCGCTGACCTTGGTATCGCGAGCCGGATTTCTCCGAACCGTAGGGGAACTCGGCCGCGGAGGAGAGCTTGAAGAAGCAGAGCTGGCCGATCTTCATCCCCGGCCACAGCACGATCGGCAGCGTCGCCACGTTGGACAGCTCGAGGGTGACGTGCCCGTTGAAACCCGGGTCGATGAACCCCGCGGTGGAGTGCGTGAGCAGCCCGAGGCGCCCGAGCGAGGACTTCCCCTCGAGGCGCGCCGCGACGTCGTCGGGCAGCGTGACGCACTCATAGGTCGACCCGAGGATGAACTCACCCGGGTGCAGGATCAGCGGCTCGTCGCGCTCGATCTCGACCAGGCGCGTGAGGTCGGGCTGGTCGAGGGAGGGGTCGATGACGGCGTACTTGTGGTTGTCGAACAACCGCACGTACTTGTCCAGCCGGACGTCGATGCTCGACGGCTGGATCATGTCCGGTTCGTAGGGGTCCAGCACGACGCGGCCGGAGTCGAGCTCGGCGCGAATATCACGGTCGGAGAGCAGCACCCGGTAACGGTAGCGCCCGGTACGGCTCCCCCTGCCCGACGGCGAGTTGGCCCGGACCCCGGGCGAGGTTCGGTATGCTCGGGGCCGCGCTTGCACGACGGGGCGCGATGCGGGTGTAGTTCAGTGGTAGAACTTCAGCTTCCCAAGCTGATAGCGCGGGTTCGATTCCCGTCACCCGCTCTGTGTTTGTGCAGGTCACGGGCTCGCGACGGCCGCCGACAGCTTGGCAGATGACAGTTCGGGCCACTACTGGCCATTCCGTAATGGCCCGCGATCGCCAAGTTGGAGCCCCGCCAGATCACGAGCCGGGCACGTGGCGCGTCGCGCACGCACCGACCATCCTTTATTCGCGGCGCTTACTCCCGCTGACCTGCGAGAATGCAGCCGGTCTCAACGCGCTAGAGGATCAGGCATTTTCGACCTCAGGCTGAATGCCCACATTCACGGGTATGCATGCCCGAGTTTAGATGTGCATGACATCGACCGCGATCAGCCGCAGGCGATTGAGGCGTGTGGCGCGGCTACTCACACCGACAGGCAACCGCAGCGCGAATGGACCGCGAGCGCGCTCAGGTATGGCACCCGAACCGGCGGGGCCAGCAGAGTCGTGGGCCTCTGCGCCACATAGGTGGCGCTGTGCGTGGGATCGGCAGGAAGGGGCTGGGCGTTGCTCGCGGTGCCGCTGATCCCTTCTCACCGAACAGGACGCCCCGCCATGCCGCCCACGGTCGGATGTGTGGCCGCGCCATCGTCCCGGCCATCGGGGCCAGTGCTTTGGCGATCTCCGGATTCAGAAATAGGGCCATGGCCGCTTCGCCTTGGAGCGTGTCAGGCCGAGGGCGCCAGGATGACGAACTTGCCCGGCAACTCCCCGGCGCCAGCCTGAGCGTGGAGTGCGGGCAGATCGGCCAGCGCTATCCGCTGCGCGACGTCCAGGAGCAACTCACCGGTACTCACGCGAGCGACCAAGTCGGCAAGCTGGTCGGCGTCGCTGCGGACGAACAGGTCGATGCCACGCACACCGCGTGCCTCGTCGGAGGGAGCGGGCATCCAGACGGTGGTGTTGACGAGATTGCCTCCGTTGCGGATCAGCGTGAGCAGCGCTGCCAACTGTTGGGGGGCGACCGGCGCGAGGTTGAGGACGAGGTCGACCGGCTCGGTCACCGCCGCTGTCACATCGGTGATGGTGTGGTCGATCAACTCGTCGGCGCCTGCGGCTTTGACTCGCACCGCGCTGCGCGGGCTGGCCGTGGCGATTACCTGAGCACGGGCCTCTTTGGCCAACTGCACGGCGTAACCACCGACTGCTCCGCCAGCGCCGTTGATCAGGACCCGCTGCCCGGCGGTCAGGTTGCCGTGGTCGAACAGCGACTGCCACGCGGTCAGGCCTACCAGTGGCAACGCCGCCGCGTCGGTTAGGTGTCTGTTCCTTGGTGCTCCGGTCAAGGCCTCCGCCGGCGCAATCACGTACTCCGCAGCCGCCCCGGCCGCAGTCATCGGCAGGAGGCCGACGACTTGGTCTCCGACCGCAATGGCGTCCACGTCCTCCCCGAGCGCGTCGACCGTGCCCGCGACGTCGATGCCGGGGATGTGCGGTAGCCCAACCGAGATCGGGCCCTGCATGGAGCCCGACCGGATGGTGGCGTCGATACCGTTGAACGATGTGGCGGCGACGCGGATCCGCACCTGGCCTGCGCCGGGAATGGGCCGCTCGACATCCTCGTAGCGCAGGACTTCGGGTCCACCGAACTCGTGATAACGCATTGCCTTCATCGCTGAACCCGCTTCCGTGAGTGCTGTCGATGTGCATCGCGAACCCGAGGGGGTGCCACAGGTGGTCCCCCTGTGACACAGCTCGGCGCTGCGAAGCCTCCAGGCCGCGCGTCACCAGGGCCGCCAGGGGGCAGCCGCTGCCACCGCGGATCTGGAGACGTCGGTCAAACGTCGCAGGTTCCGGCGCGGTCAGCCTGGGCCGGGTTGGCCCACCTTGATGACCGCCGGTCCGTCGGCTGCGCTGACCACCTCCGCCAGCCGGGCCGCATCGTCCGAACCCGGCGCCGCGGTCAGCATGACGGCTGCCAGGTCGTCACCGGGGATGGCGATGAGGTTCCCGACGAGCGTCACGGAGTCACCGTCCGATTGGGTGATCGTCGCGCTGCTCTCGTAGGCCTCCACCGGTCGCGGTGCACGCCAGATGGTGTCGAACAGCCGGCTTCGGCTCCGTATGTCGTCCACCAGAGCGGCGAGCGAAGTATCGGCGGGGTAGCGCAACAGCGAGCTCTTCAGACGGGCAACGAGGATCGCCTCGTGCTCGGTCGCATCAGCCGCGGATTGCTTGAAGGCGTCCAACGGGTCGCAGAACGTGCGCCAGGCGAGGTTCCACTCCCAGCGGTCTCCGGTGAGATTCCAGTGCTCGAGAGCCATGAACGCGCTGTTGACCGCGACGAGGTTCATCGCCGCGTCGGAGACGACCATCGGAGTGTCCGAGAACCGCTCCAGTAGTCGCGTCGCACCTGGCCCGAGGTCGATCGGTACCTGCCCCTCCGCGGCGGCGTATCCGGCCAGCGCACAGAGCCGCTCGTAGTCCGCCCGCCCGACCCGCAACGCCCGGGCGATCGCGTTCACCACGCCGGCCGATGGATGGCTGCGGCCCTGTTCCAGTCGGCGAACGTAGTCCGCGGACATTCCCGCGAGCTCGCTGAGCTCCTCCCGCCGCAAGCCGCGCACGCGTCGGCCGCCCACCGGTAGCCCGACAGCCCCAGGGGCCGCAGCTTCTCGCAGTTGACGCACTGCTGCGCCGAACTCGTGACTTGCCACGGCGCAATTGTGCCTGGACACCCGCTCAAATGGTAGGAGGCGTCGGCCTTCACCCGCCACGTGCAAGCCGATCGCTGGTGCGGCGGCCGCCGAGAGGTACTCAGGCTCTCCGACGGTGATGTGCTGATGAGGGGCCCGGGTCCGAGGCGTGAGGACTCGCCGACGACATCGCTCGTCTTGAGTGCTCCCCCGCGCGATGACGTGGGGCGCCGACGGAGTCGCCAGATGCGGCCGCTGTCTTCTGAGGTGCCCGTCGAGTCGACCCCCGCCTGACGCCACGTCCGTGCGCTACGACTCCGGGAAGGACTGAGGACCCTGCCGTGGTCCAGCAACCCCCACCACGTCGTCGACAGCTCTTCGGCCTGGTGTGCCAAGGCGTGCTGACGGGTCAGTCAGCGCAGCCGACGGACTGGCGGTCATCAAGGTGGGCCAATCCGGCCCAGGCTAACCGAACCGGAATCTGCGAGGTTGAGTGACATCTCCAGATCCGCGGTTGCCGCGGCTGCCTCCGGGCGGCCCTGGTGACACGGGACTGGGCGCCTTCGCAACGCGAGGCACCGCCTCGGGTTCGCGATACACATCAACGGCACTCACGGAAGCAGGTTCAGCGATGAAGGCAGTGCGTTTTTACGAGTTCGGCGGACCCGAAGTCCTGCGCTACGAAGACGTCGCCGTGCCCACCCCGGCGGCCGGGCAAGTCCGGGTGCAGGTGGCGGCCTCGGCCTTCAACGCGGCCGACAACGGCATGCGTGCGGGGTTCCTGCCGATTCCGGTCGTGCTGCCGCACGTGCCCGGCTATGACATCTCCGGCACGATCGACGCGCTCGGCGAGGGCGTGGACAGCCTCGAGGTCGGAGACGCGGTGATCGGGTTCCTGCCGATGGAACGCGACGGCGGCGCGGCGCAGTACGTGATCGCGCCGGCCGAGGCACTGGTCGCAGCACCCACGAGCACCCCCCTGGCCGACGCGGCGGCCTTGCCGTCGGTCGCATTGGCGGCCTGGCAGGCCCTGTTTGACGACGGCGCCCTGCACGCGGGCCAGCGCGTGCTGATCGTCGGGGCCGGAGGCGTCGTCGGCAAGTACGCCATCGCTCTGGCCAAGCGAGCCGGTGTGCACGTCGTGGCGACCGCCAGCCCGCGCAGCGTCGACGCCGTCCGTGCAGCCGGCGCGGACCAGATCATCGACCACACCGACACCGACCTGCTCAGCGCCGTCGATCAGCAGGTGGACGTGCTGCTCAACCTCGCACCCATCGACCCCGAACAGTTCACCGCGCTCGTGGCCCTGGTCCGCGACGGCGGCGCGGTCGTCAGCACCACCGCGTTCATGTCCACCCCCGGCGACGAGGCCCGCGGCGTCCGCGCAGCCACCGTGTTCGTCCTGCCCAACCGCGACCGCCTCACCGAGCTGGCATCCCTGGTCGACAGCGGGACCTTGCAGGTGGAAGTCACCCGCCGCATCCCGCTGGCCGAACTTCCCGCACTGCACGCAGAAGCCGTCGCCGGGCGCATCGCGGGCAAGGTCATCGTCCTGGCTGGATGAGACCCGCACGAACCCGTGGGCCGTGCGAGGCCGCACGAGGCCTCGCCGGAGACGAACCGCCAGCGACCGACGCACACACGCAAGGAACGTCCAGCACGATCCACGAGAGGAGCACTCATGACAGCCGCAGCAGTCCCGGTGCCCGCCGACCAGGGTGCGCCCGGACCGGAAGGGCCGCAGGCACGTCGGGTTCATCGTTTGGGTGCCCAAGGGCTGCCGATGGCCGTCGCGATCGCCGAGGCCGGCTTCACCCTGCGTCTGGGCTCGGCGCCCGGCATCGCTCGAGCGCCTGGGCAACACCCCGGTGGTCGTCCACGACACCCCGGCCGAACTGGGCGCCGCCTGCGACATCGTCGCGGTCTGTGTCAGCACCGACGAGGACCTGCCCGGCCTGCTCCCCGAGGGCGGCAGAGGTCTGCTGGCCGGTGCCCGGCCGGGCACGATCGTCGTCAACCACGGAACGGGGACGCCGCTCAGCAGCCGGCACCTGGCCGAGATCTGCGCCGCCGGCGGGAGCACCGACCCGCAAATGTCAATGAAGGGTGCTTCGAACGTGAAGCTTCCTGATTCACCTCCAACCTCGAGCGAGGCTCACCGTGGAGAACGCCCAGGCCGGTACTGGCGAACTCCCCGGCGAGCTCATCGTCCTGCCCAAAGATCTGATCCTCACCCCGCACCGCAGCAAACCCCCACGAACGAGCCAGTAGATGGAGATCAACGATGTCCGAACAGCAACTCATCACAGTGATCGGCGCGACCGGCACCCAGGGCGGTGCAGTGGCGCGTGCCCTGCTGTCCAACGGCTCCTTTGCTGTGCGGGCCGTGACCCGCAACGCCACCTCGGAGAAGGCCCAGACCTTGGCCGAACTCGGCGCCGACGTGGTCGAGGCAAACCTCGAGGACCAGGAGAGCCTGCGTAAGGCCTTCGACGGAGCCCACGGCGCGTTCCTGGTAACTCCCTTCTGGGAGCACCGTTCGCCCGCCCGCGAGCTCATCGAGGTGAGCAACCTCATCGGCGCCGCCCAGGCGGCGCAACTGCAGCACGTGGTGTGGTCGACGTTGGAGGACACGCGGAAGACCATCCCCGCCGGCGACGACCGCATGCCCTACATCGGCGACGGCTACCGGGTGCCGCACTTTGACGTCAAGGGTGGCGGCGCCGACGCTCTGTTCGCCGCCTCCGGCCTGCCCACGACGTATCTGCTCATGTCCTTTTACTGGGACCAGCTGCTTGGCGACCTCAAGCCGCAGCGCGATGGCGACGGGACTCTCGCCCTGCACCTGCCCGTCGGTGACGCCCCCGTCGCTGGCGTCGCCTCCGACGACATCGGCAGGGCGGCACTGCGGGTGTTCCAGCAGCCGTCGCTGACCCTCGACGCGACTATCCCGGTGGTCAGCGACGTCCTAACCGGTGAGCAGATGGCCGCGGCGTTCACCACGGTGCTCGGTGAGCCGGTGGCCTACCGCCCGCTCACCGCCGAGCAGTTCCGTGGCTTCGGGTTCCCCGGGGCCGACGAACTGGGCAACATGTTCCAGTACTACGCCGACTTCCCCGAGTCCTACAACGGACGCCGCGACCTGGACATCGCCCGAACCATCAACCCCGACCGGGTGAGCCTGACCGACTTCCTCACCGCGCACCGCGAGCAGCTGACCACCTGAGCGCCGCGCTCGGCTCGCCGACGGGCCGCAGCAACACGCGCCGGCGTCCAGGTGGAGTTTCACCTGCGCCCGGGTGTCCCCACGAGTTCGACTCCATCGCCCCGAACTCCGACGTCGCTAGACGTGCATTCGCGGACCGCATCAGAGCACTGAACTCGCTCTAGACACAGAGGGAACACGCTCGTGCAGCAAGTGCGACCGCGTTCCCCTGGCATCACATCTCACCGCCTACCGTTCACTTTTTGCAGGCGAATCGAAACTCTTGAAATGGAAATGAAATGGCCCTCCCCATCGCCGTCATCGGCGCAACCGGACAGCAGGGCCGCAGCGTGATCTACGCGCTCCGCGAACGGGACATCCCCAACCGGGCGCTGGTCCGCAACCCCGACTCTCCCGAGGCCCGCGCATTTCACGCTGCAACCGCGCCGTCATCACTGCGAGACGACGTGCTGCAGCGAGCTCGGCTGATCGCGGACGAGGGCGACCCTGACCGACGCATTCGCCGGTCGCGACTTCTTGGGGCGTTCGATGAGTGACGGGACACCGGTGCTGTTCGACACACGAATCGCGGTCATGCTGTCAAGTGACCTGGTCCCGTGGCAAGAGTTGAACGTCACCGCGTTTCTCTCCAGTGGCCTGTCCGCCGACCCGGCACTTCTTGGCGAGCCTTACTTGGACGCCGATGGGGTCGGCTACTTGCCCCTCCTCGGGCAGCCTGTCATGATCTTCACCGCAGAACCCGATGTCCTGGCTGCCGCCCGGTTGAAAGCGGTTGAGCGCGGGATGCGATTAGCGATCTACACGCGGGAGATGTTCTCGACCGGGCATGACGCCGCGAACCGTGCTGCTGTGCGTGCTGTTCACTCGCTCGGTCTTGACCTCGTCGGCGTCGGCTTACACGGACCGCGAAACGGCGTCGACCGGCTCACCAAAGCCGCCCGGCTGCATGCGTAAGGGGCGGTCGCAAGCTGAATGCCGACCAAAAGGTCGATTCCCGTCAGAGACAGTGTGCCGTTGGTCGGCTGGCCTTGCGCCGACGTGCCGCGGAACGGGGGGGCGCCGAGCGCATGTGGTCGCGAAGACGACCCAACACCTCGGCGAGGGCCTCGACATCGCCGCGCGTCAACGGCTCGAACAACAGCTCATCGAGCACGGCGATGTGGCCCGGGAAGACGTTCGTGAGCGTATCCCGGCCTTGCTCGGTGATCGTGACTGTGGTTCCACGCTCATCATCGACGGACGGCGCGCGGGTGACCAACCCGCGGTGCTCAAGCGACTAAGACGGGGCCGTCGTCCTGGCCGCTGCACGAGGCCGAAACCCCGAACGGTTCGCCACGAACGAGGACCCCAAGATCCTCGCCATCCCGACCACCACGTGGATCAACGAGCCAGCCGACATCACCGGGATCGAATTAGCCGGTTAAACCCGACCGGCCTCATCCACCTTGACAAATTCCGGGGCGCCGGGCACCTCATCAGGTTTCACGGGCGCCGGGACGGGCGCGGGCGTCGCGGGGAGTCTGCGTCGACGGCGGCGCTGGGGAGATGGGCGTAGACGATGCTGGTGTTCACGTCGGCGACTTCAGGCCGCTCGGTCAGCCGGTCGATCACGAAGGCGTAGAGGCTGTCGGTGTCGGGAACAGCGATGTGGAGCAGGAAGTCCTGAGTGCCCGAGGTGACGAAGACACCCACGGTCTCGGGCAACTGGGGAACCCAGTCCCGGAAGGTCTCGATGTTCACCCGAGACGGCGGCCTGATGGTGACGGCGATAAGAGCCTGGACGGGACGGCCAACAGCGGCCAGAGCTACCGTTGCGCTGTAGCCGGTGATGATCCCGCGGGCATGCAGCGACCGCACGCGTTCGATGGCGGTCGAAGGAGCGACCCCGGCCACCGCGGCGATCTCCCGGTTGGTAGCTCGCCCGTCCTCCTGCAGCAGCGTGACGATGGCGCGGTCGATGGGGTCGAGCATGGTCAGTTCCTCCTCGAACAACGTGCGGTGAACACACTATATCGACGGCATACGGCGAATCTTTCTACCTCTTTGCGGGTCCGTGCCGTACGTCGTCCGGGTTGCTTGAGAGCTTGCCGAACGCCAGTTACCTTCATGCCATGCTCAAACATTCTTCAATGATCAGTGCTGCGGCGGTGCTGGGAGCTGCGATCCTCTGGGGGACAGTGGGTCCGGCTCAGGTTCTCGCTGGCTCTCCATCTGATCCGGCAGCTTTGGGTGCTGCTCGACTGCTCGTCGGCGGGGCGGTCCTCACGTTGCCGGTCTTGAGGTCCTTCCCTTGGCGAGCACTGGCGGCACCCGGGGCCTGGCAGTGGGTGCTGGCGGCGGCGGCGTCCACCGCCATCTATCAGGCGACGTTCCTGTACGGGGTCAAGCTGAGCGGGGCGGCCCTGGGCACCGCCGTTGCCCTCGGGTGCGCTCCCTTCGCCACCGGCGTCTTCTCCTGGTGGTGGGGCGGGCAGCGGCCGGGGCGTCAGTGGCTGGGGGGAACCGCCGCCGCCGTCGGCGGGTGCGCGCTGATCCTCCTCCCGGCGGGCTCGGTGCACATCGACCCGCTCGGCTTCACCTTCGCCGTAGTCGCAGGATGCTGCTACGGCGCCTACACCGTGGCCGCCAAGCGCCTACTGGATACTGGCGCGCCCACCACGGCGTCCATGGCCACCACCCTCCTGATCGGCGGGCTGCTCCTGAGCCCCTTCCTCGCCCGCCAGCCAGGCCACCTGGTTCTCCCCAGTACCGTGGCGCTGATCGTCTGGATGGGCGTGGTGGGCACCGCCGTGGCGTACACGTTTTTCGGGCGGGGCCTGACGGCCACCACCGCCGCCACAGCCGGCACCTTGAGCCTGGCCGAACCCCTCACCGCCACCCTCCTCGGCGTCGTCGTCCTAGGGGAGCACCTCACCCCCACGGCGATCACCGGCTGCACACTCCTGCTCGCCGGGTTGTTCGCCGCCAACTTCCCGGCACGACGCAGGGCCTCCTCGTCCACACCCCCACCAGGCACACCCCTGACCGGTACA
The DNA here is from genome assembly GCF_036565025.1 of Pengzhenrongella sp. NCBI lineage: Bacteria > Bacillati > Actinomycetota > Actinomycetes > Micrococcales > Pengzhenrongella > Pengzhenrongella sp. Next base: position 2,311 of record NZ_DATCNW010000191.1, on the reverse strand, counting down.
CCCCTAGCCGCTGGACCGGTGGACGACGGCAGGCTCGCCGCGGTTAGGGATCGAGGCGCGACCACTAGTTGCTGACGCGTCAGGCAGATAGTCCTTCACTGACGTGTCACCAAAGATGTCGCCGCAGGAGCAGGAAGCCTGGGAGCGGCTCCAGGTGGTCATCGAGGTCCTGCGCCGCGAAGTGGGACGCGACCTGTGGAGCGACGGACACCAGCCGACTCTCACACCAGCTGCGGCGCCTGGAGAAGCGCGGCCTGGTCCTCCGTTCCGCAGGCGACGGCTCCGACGGGCGCGCCACGGTAGTGGCCCTGAGCGACGACGAGGTCTCGGCCTACCGGCGGGCGATCGGACCGCACCTGCGATCGGCGCGGCGGTGGTTCGCCGAGGACGCTCAGGAGGCGCTCGCGACCGACGGCACCACAAGCGGCCGACGTCGCCGTGGCTGTCCTGGTCGACGGCAGTGCGACCTGCGGGAGCACCTACGTCCACGACGGCCTGTTTGCGGGCGGGAGCGTGCCAGGTCGCGGGTTGGCAGCCGAACTGCTGGTCCGCAGCGGTGTTCCGATCTTCAACCAGACCCGGTTGGAGGCCGCGGACGCGCTCCTCGCCCAGATCGAGGCGGCCGGTGACTTTTCCGCGGTAGATACGGCTCCGGCGGCCCGATCCGGGCCCGCGACGCCATCGGGACGGCGCCGTCCCGCTCGGCGCTCCGGTCGTAGCCGCAGACCAGGTCGGAGCTGAGTTCGTCGATGTCCTCGGCCTGAGGCGTATTCACCGTGTCGTGCCCCAGCCTGGACTGGCCCGGACCGGGCTGCCGGAGAGGTGGGTCGCACAGAGGCTGATCGGTCTCGGTGCCCGGCCCGGCCGGGCTACTTTGGAGGCACGCGGTCGCGCTGGGGGGAGCATGCCGGGTCAAGGATCGGGCGTCGAGGCTCGATTTCTGCTGCCCGCGCAGCGCGGGGCCACCGATCACCGGGACGACCCGGCCGGGGCCGCGACCCGGGAGCAGCGCCGCCAGGTGCTGCTGGAATTCGCCGCCGACGTCGTGGTCGAGGTCGCCGAAGGCAGGTGCGCGTGGGTCTCGCCGTCGGTCCGGGAGGTGCTGGGCTGGCTGCCCCCGGACCTGATCGGGCAGCCGTTGTCGGTGCTGATCCATCCGGCCGACATCGCTACCGTCCTCGCGGACCGGCCGAACCCGCGGCTCGCCGGGGACTGGCGGGAGGCCCGGTTCGGGCAGGCCGACGGCTCGACGCGGTGGATGTCGGTGGCGTCACGAGCGGTCCCGGCACGTCCCGGGACCGCGCGGTGCCACGTGTTGTGCCTGCGTGACGTGCAGGCCGAGACCACGGCCCGGCTTGCGCTCGCCGACAGCGAGGCGCATTTCCGTCTAGTGGCGGAAAACGCCTCGGACATCGTGGTCTTCAACGGCGCCGACGGCCTGATCAAGTGGGTCTCGCCGTCGATCACGGCCCTGCTGGGCTGGGCGCCCGGGGACCTGGTCGGGCGCGACGCGAAAGACCTCACCCACCCCGATGACCGGCCCGGCCAGGACGACCCGACGCGGGTCGGTCGGCAGACCGGTCGAACCAGGTTCGCCACCGCCGCGGGCGGCTGGCGGTGGCTGGACAGCACGCTCCGCACGGTCACCGACGAGTCCGGTACCGTGCTTGGCCGGGTCGGCAGCGCGCTGGACTGCGAGAGCCAGGTCGAGACCCGCCAGGCTCTCGCGGAGAGCGAAGATCGATACCGCGTGCTGGCCGAGAACGTGTCGGACCTGGTGTTCCGCGGCGACCTGACCGGCGTCCTGTCGTGGGTCTCGGCCTCGGTCACGACGTCACTGGGCTGGGTCGCCGCGGACATGGTCGGGCACCGGGTCGGGGACTTCCTGCACCCGGAGGACCGAGAGCGGATCCGGGCGGCCAGCAGCACCGGCGAGGCCGCCTCCTTCGAGGCCCGCATGCTGACGACGGCCGGCGGCTACCTCTGGGTGGCGGTCGAGGCCCGCCCCTTCACCGACCACACCGGCCGACCCGTGGGCCGGGTCGCCGCGGCCCGCGACATCCAGGCCGAGCACGACGCGCGCGACCGGTTGACCCGCAGCGAGCAGCGTTTCCGCCTGGCCATGGAGTCCGCCCCGGGGGGCATGGCTGTGCTCGACCTGGATCGCCGGTTCCTGGAGGTCAACCCCGCCCTGTGCCGGATGCTCGGCCGGGACCAGGGGTGGTTGCTGGCCCACTGCCTGCGCGACGTCCTGGACGGCGCCGACGACGTCCTGGACCTGGGCCTGCATGCCGCGGCGGCCGCCGACGGC
>NZ_DATCNW010000190.1:0-6880 GCF_036565025.1 Pengzhenrongella sp. | reverse complement strand
CCGGGTTCATCGCATCGCGCCGGGAGAGCACCTCGACCGCGGCGAGCTGGCGGGCCTTGGCCCAGGACGCGGTCCGTTCCAGCGCGGCGATCTGCTCGACGAGCTCGTAGTCCGGCAGCTGCTCGGAGTCCACCGAGTCGGCCCAGGCCGCCAGGGCCGCGGACCCCGGTGCCAGGTACATCCCCTCGCACGGCCGCGGGTCCTGGTCCTCGCAGCGCGCCAGCGCCTCGAAGAACGCCTCCCGCTCCAAGAACTCCGCGACCTCAGCAGCTACGACCTTCGGATCCTCATACCGCGCGTCCTCGACCGCCCACAAAGCCAGCAAATCCGCCGACGGCTCGACAAAGGACGCGACATTCTCGTCGCCATTCCCGCCGAACTCGTCATCGAACATGTGTTCTATGATACCGGAACAAACGAGAATGTCTATACCCCGAGTCGATCTCTGTGCACAACTTCTTCGCCGGCTCTGTGCGCGCCGAATGGCTCAGCGGCGCCGAACTCACGGCGCCCACTCTGGGTTCCGCGCAGGACAATCCGATAGGGATGGTGTCTGCTCACCAACTACTGTCGCGTTCATGGTGGGAGTGATTGAGCGGGCACGTGCAGATCTGGCGTCCGGTCAACGATGGAAGGCCCGAGATCGGCTCGCGGGCGCGCTCGTCGCGCAGGCGGATGACGAGCTGCTCGGACTTCTCGGCGAGGTCTATTTCGCCATGGGCGACCTGCCTGCCGCGGGCGCGGTGTGGTTCGGCTCGACTCGGCAGGGGCCAGCGGCCGAGGCTGCCGGGATCGCGTGGCGAGATCGGCACGGCCATGACGATCTGCAGCTTTGGCTGAGCCTCCCGCCCCTCGTTCGCCACGGCGCAAACACCCCCGCGGTCGAGGCGCTTCAAACCGCCGCAGCCGAGGCGGCAGCGGCCCGCAGGAGGAACAAGCATCGTGTGCCACGAGATGCGCCGTTGACGAAGCGGACTCTCAGGCTGTCGACGGTCGTCGGGGCGGTCAAGGGCATGACGGGTGCGGCCGTTCTCGTCGTCGGCCTCGTCACCATCGTCCGGTGGTTCTTGTTCTGAGCGCGCGCACCGGATCGCCGTCGGCCGGACCGGTGGAGTAGGAGCGTCGGTCATCCCGATCGGCGTGAGGTTCGCCGCTCAGACGCTCTGGCGCTGGTCGGGCCGATGCCCGGTCGAGGCGCACACAGCCACCAGCTGGGCTTCCAAGTCGGCGAGCTCACGGCCGAGGACGTCCGCCTTCCACGCCCACTCGGCCGCCTCGACGTCCATGCCCCAGGTGTTGGCGCACGCGCGGTGCCGGATCCCGGCCAACGCCCATCGAACGGTCACGTCCCGGATCCGGAGCCTCAGCCGAGCCTCCTCAAGCGTCGCGAGGGTCAGCCACGGCTCACCCGGCGCGGCGAACGCGTCCGTCGCCGGTAGACCGTCGACCCAGCGTTCCTGGTCGATGCTCATACCTATTAGATTGACGACACGGCGACTTATTACGCGGGTTTTGGGAGCGACACGCCGGGTTGGCGGCGATCTGTACCCGTTCGGCCGAACCTCGGCGTCCGTCGCAAGATCCAACGGAGATTCCCCGCCCGGAGATGAGATCTCGCCTCGAGAGTCCCGCGCGATTCCACCCTCCGCCCCAGAAGCAGGTAGCCCGTGCTGCGTCGTGTCCTGCCCCTGTTGGTCGTCGCTGCCGTGCTTGTGGGGTGTGCGCCAGTGCAACCCGTCTCCGAGGCGACGACGGATCCGGTCAGCGAGGAGACCCCCAGGGCGGCTGTGCTCACCCCTGGTGAGTCCCTCGTCGCGCGCGCGGGATCTGAGCTCGGTGGCGAGGTGCTCCCCGCTGGATACTCGTTCGAAGACGCGGTCGACGTCGACGGATCCGGGCTGGTCAGCCACATCTACGGTGGCCCCGAAGGTCCGGCCGGACCCGTGCTCTACATCCACACCGGCGGGTCGACGGCGGCCCTGACCGGGCGGTACGCGGCGGCCGTGCAAGAACGCCTCCCCGGCGTGAGCGACAACTTCCTGGTGACGATCGCCCGGGACCGCGACAAGGTTCGGCGGACCAACATCACCATCGTCACGATCGACGCCTCGCCGGCCGGAGTCGTCCGGCTGATCGGAGAGCTGCCGGAGGCCGACGTCGTGCTGACCGCGCGGCGCCTTGTCGATGGACCAAGCTGAGCGAAGAGCCTGCGCGATTCGTCCCGCGCGAAGAACGCTCGCTGCCGTCGTGCCACGGGGTCGTCGGGCGGCAGCTCCCGGAGTCAGAGCGAGTGAACGATCTCGGCAACCTGACCGAGCGTGAGCTGCGGCAGCGTCTGCTGGATCTCGCGTGCGGCAACGGCATCGCCACGCTCCGTGCGCATCGTCCGCAGCATCGCGCTGACCACGACGGCAGCGAGCGCCATGGCGCCCCAGATCTTTCCGTACATGCGGGATTCGGTCTGCGCTCGCGTCGGCGCCGTTCTTCCGCTCACTTGACCCTCCTGAGTGCATTCGAATACCGCTGCCTGACCCAATGCGCACGGCATCAATAAACTGTGGCCGGGGCAACATCTCTCGATGGCAAGATACCGGTCGCCCCCGGCTACCATCCTTGCGAGGCGACGTGGCTTCCCAGACCCACGCGCGCGGTCGACGGAAGGACGCAAGCCAGGTGGACCTGTTCGAGTACCAGGCACGTGACATCTTCGAGAAGCACGGGGTTCCCGTGCTGGGTGGCGTCGTCGCCACGACTGTCGAGGAGGCCCGCGCCGGCGCGGAGCAGCTCGGCGGCGGGACGGTTGTCGTCAAGGCGCAGGTGAAGACGGGTGGCCGCGGCAAGGCCGGCGGCGTCAAGCTCGCGCACACTCCTGCCGAGGCGGCCGAGAAGGCCGGCGAGATCCTCGGCATGGACATCAAGGGCCACACGGTCCACCAGGTGATGATCGCCGCCGGCGCCAAGATCGCCGAGGAGTACTACTTCTCGGTGCTGCTGGACCGGTCCGAGCGTCGCTACCTCGCGATGGCGTCCGTCGAGGGCGGCATGGACATCGAGCAGCTCGCGGTCGAGCGCCCGGACGCACTCGCGAAGATCGCCATCGACCCCCTCGTCGGGATCGACGCCGCGAAGGCGGCCGAGATCGTCGTCGCCGCGGGCTTCGCACTCGACGTCGCCGGCCCGATCGCCGACGTCTTCATCAAGCTGTGGGACGTCTACAAGAACGAGGACGCCACGCTCGTCGAGGTCAACCCGCTGGTGCGCACGGAGGACGGCTCGATCGTCGCGCTCGACGGGAAGATCACGCTCGACGAGAACGCGGACTTCCGTCACCCGGACCATCTCGAGCTCGAGGACGCCGCGGCGGCCGACCCGCTCGAGGCGCGCGCCAAGGACAAGGGTCTCAACTACGTCAAGCTCGACGGCTCCGTCGGCGTGATCGGCAACGGCGCGGGCCTCGTGATGAGCACCCTCGACGTCGTCGCCTACGCGGGCGAGGCGTTCGGCGGCGTCCTGCCGGCCAACTTCCTGGACATCGGGGGCGGCGCGTCCGCCGAGGTGATGGCGAACGGGCTGGACATCATCCTGTCCGACCCGCAGGTCAAGAGCGTCTTCGTGAACGTCTTCGGCGGCATCACCGCGTGCGACGAGGTCGCGAACGGCATCGTGGGCGCCCTGGAGAAGCTCGGCGACCACGCGACCAAGCCGCTCGTCGTGCGCCTCGACGGCAACAACGTGGTCGAGGGGCGCAAGATTCTTGCGGCCGCCGCGCACCCGCTGGTGACCATCGCGGACACGATGGACGGTGGCGCGGCCAAGGCCGCCGAGCTGGCCAACGCCTGAAGACCCCAGACCAAGAGACGAGAGAACTCACGCAATGGCAATCTTTCTGACCGAGGCCTCCAAGGTCATCGTCCAGGGCATGACCGGCTCCGAGGGCCAGAAGCACACGACCCGGATGCTCGCGTCCGGGACCGCCGTGGTCGGCGGCGTGAACCCGCGCAAGGCGGGCACATCGGTCGACTTCCCGGCGGCTGACGGCACCGTGTCCGTCCCCGTCTTCGGCACGGTGGCCGACGCCGTCGCGGCGACCGGCGCGGACGTGTCCGTCGTCTTCGTGCCGCCGGCCTTCACGAAGGCCGCCGTCATCGAGGCCGTCGACGCCGGCGTCCCGCTGATCGTGATCATCACCGAGGGCGTGCCCGTCGCGGACACCGCGGAGTTCTACACGCACGCCGCGGCGAAGGGCGTACGGCTCATCGGCCCGAACTGCCCCGGTCTGATCAGCCCCGGCAAGTCCAACGTGGGTATCATCCCCGCGGACATCTCCGGCGCCGGCAAGATCGGGCTGGTGTCCAAGTCGGGCACGCTGACCTATCAGATGATGTACGAGCTGCGGGACATCGGCTTCTCGACGGCGATCGGCATCGGCGGGGACCCGATCATCGGGACCACCCACATCGACGCCCTCGCGGCGTTCGAGGCCGACCCCGACACCGCGGCGATCGTGATGATCGGCGAGATCGGCGGCGACGCCGAGGAGCGTGCAGCGGCGTACATCAAGGAGCACGTGACCAAGCCGGTCGTCGGCTACGTCGCCGGGTTCACCGCACCGGAGGGCAAGACGATGGGCCACGCCGGCGCCATCGTCTCAGGTTCGAGCGGTACCGCCAAGGGCAAGCAGGAAGCCCTGGAGGCCGCCGGAGTCAAGGTCGGCAAGACCCCGAGCGAGACCGCCAACCTGGTCCGGGCCCTGCTCAACTGACCCAACCCGCGGCTGAGCTCAGCGCAACAGAACCACAGCACCAACACCGCAACGTCCGAGCGTTGACGTCCTATAGGACGTCAACGCTCGGACGTTGTGGGGTTGTGGGGTTGTGGGGTTGTCGGGTTTGGGTGGGTTTTCGGTTGACCTCGCCGTGCGGCGGGGCGGTGGTCGGCGCGCCGGAGCGCTCGGCGGGCTGAGCAGCGGCGAGCATGGAGGAGTGAATGGGTTGACGGGATCTACACCGAGCACCGGCGGTGGCCGGCTGTCCCAGCTCGGTCGCAAGGTGCTCACGATGGACGACGGCGCGTCGCGCTCGTTCGGCAGCGCGATCGACGGCGCCCCGCGCTGGGCGGCCGGCCTGGCCGCCGGCCTGCAGGCCGCGTTCCTCTCCCTCGCCGTGGTGGTCGCGCCGACCCTCGCCGCGTATGTCGCGACGTCGGCCGACCCGTCCAACGCCGACGTCGGCTGGCTCAGATCGGTCGCCATCGGCGCCGCGATCTGGTTGCTCGGTCACGGCGTCCCGCTGCACGCCGGCGGGGTCGATATCACGCTCATCCCGCTCGGGCTCACCGGGCTCGCCGTCTTCTGCTGCTACGCGTCCGCGCGGCGTTCGGGCTACGCCAGCGCGTCGGCCTTCGGCGCGGCCATCGGCGGCTACGTCGCGGTCGTGCTCGTCGTCGCGCTCGCGGTGTCGGCCGGGCCCGTGGGGATCCTGCGAGCCGTCGTCGGCGGGGCCTGCGTCGGCGTCGTCGGGCTCGGGGCCGGTCTGCTCGCCCAGCCGGACGCGCCCGCGTGGCGCGAGGTGACCCAGCCGCTGTGGGCGCGATTCCCCCCGGTGGCGCGCACGGCGGTCGTGGCGGGCGTCGGCGCGGTCGGGCTGCTCGTGATGGTCGCGGTGGTGGTCGTGGCGAGCTGGATCGTGCTCGGGCGCGACACCGTGACCCAGGTCGGTGCGAGCCTCGGCCTGGATGCCGTCGGCGGCACCGTGCTGGCCGCCGCCCAGCTCGCGCTGCTGCCGAACGTGGTCCTGTGGGTGCTCGCGTACGTGGCCGGCCCCGGGTTCGCCGTCGGTGCGGGCTCGCTCTACGCTCCCGCGGGCATCGTCGCCGGGCCGCTCCCCGCGCTTCCGCTGCTCGGCGCGCTGCCGACGGTCGACGGCGTTCCGTTGCCGATCGCGCAGTGGTGGCCGGTCGCGCTCGTGGTGGTCGGTGCGGTCGCCGGCTGGTGGCTGCACACCCGGCTGCCGCGTGCGACGTGGTGGCACCCGGTGGTCGCGTGCGCCGTCACCTCGGCGGCCGCCGGAGTCGTCTCGGGTGCGCTGGTCGCGCTCGCGGGTGGCTCGGCCGGGCCGGGCCGGATGACGGACGTCGGGGCGAGCGGCGTGCAGGTCGGCCTCGTGGTCGCCGTCGGCGTCGCGATCGGGGTCGTGCTGGTGGTGCTGCCGTCCAGCGCCGAGGTCCGGGCCGGCGTCAATGCGGCCTGGCGCCGAGTCCTGCACGCGGGGGCCTTCGCCGCCGCGCGCGACTCGGCCCCGGTGCACTGACGGGGGGTGACCCGCGACGGCGTGCTCGATCCGCTACGACGTGCTCGGCGGCTTCTTCAGGTCGTTCATTACGTGGTTGACCGAGTTCTTGAAGTCGACCTGGCACTTCTCGGTGGCGGAGATCGTCAACGCCCCCTGCAGGCAGTCCTGGCGTGCGAGCTGGATCGGCCACAGCGCGAGCAGGCTTGCCATCACCATCGCCATCAGCGCCGTCAAGGCGAGCCCGACGGCGAGCATCGGCACCAGCACGCCGCGCACGCCCGCGCGCCAGGCGGCGCTCAGCGCGCGGATGCCCACCACGAGCGCGGCCACCATGAACCCGAGCGAGGCGGCCTGCCACGGCAGCGGCAGCGCGCTGGTCAGCAGCGACGCGAGCAGCAGCAGCCCGAAGTGCATCACCAGCCGGCTCGCCGCGCGCGTCGCGAGCGGGTCGGGCGGACCGGTCCTCGCCCGCGCCCGCCGTGGGGAACAATGGGAGGAGTGCAGCCGCGGGCCGCGCCGTGGCCGGTCGGCCACCTGGCACAGGACCGCGAGAGGACTCAGGAGGGCACGTGGGCAATCCGTACGCACCG
>NZ_DATCNW010000189.1:0-3985 GCF_036565025.1 Pengzhenrongella sp. | reverse complement strand
GCCGTGGTGATCGCTCGGCTCGACGCTGGGTCAGGCGGACCGTGGCGCGTCAGATCCCGGATCGCTGCCAGGGCGACCTCGCGGGTTGCCGACCTCGCGGGTAGCCCGGCGACCTCGCGGGTAGCCCGGGAGTTCGACGCCCGGCCGGTGTTCAATCCGGCGAGTGGGCGGGCTCAGTGCATCGCTCTGTGCAGCCAGAGTGCAGTGAATGAGACGTTTTGGTGCACTTTCGCTGCACAGAGCTCTGCACTGAGGTCGACCAGGCGGACTGGCCGGCGATCTCGGACACTGGCTGGACCGACGAAGTCGCGTGAGATCGGCGAACCGAGTCGGCGAACCTCAATCCGCACGCATCGGTACCTCAGCGCCGTCGCGAAGCACCTCATTGTGTCCGCAAAGCACATCAGTGCCGCTCTCAACGACCCACGGAAGTGTCAGGAGAGCCGTTGTTGTCGTCTCCCGGGACGACAACAACTCGCATTTCGCGGCGCGAATCAACGAATGCAAGGAACGCGAACTCGATGGGTCGCCGATTTACATGATGAGGAAGCCGGGTCAGGCTTCGAGGCGAACCAGCGACCCGACCGCGGTGCTCCGGCAGAAGGCGCCCACGCAGAGGTCCGGGTACGCCTCGATGCGGCGGACCAGCTCGCCGGCCGACGTCGCCTGCTCGTCCGTCCACTTCTGCCGTTCCAGCTCCATCAGCGGACCGACGTCGTCCGTGGTGAGGAAGCGCACGAGGGTGCTGCCCGCGACTGCAGTCATCGGCCGCGCTTGGTGCGGCGCGTCGTACGCCGCGCGTGGCAGGTGCAGCCAGCACGTCCGACGAGGCCCAGCCGGTGGGCGACATGCCGGCCGGCGACCCGCGCCCACAGCGCGCACACCGGCAGCCGCGGTCCGAAGAAGCCGCTCAGCAGGACCGACGGCGTCAGGTTCTCCACCTCGTGCCACCAGGTCGCGGGGATGTACAGCACGTCGCCGGGTTCGAGGTCCACCACGAAGAAGTCCACGTTCGGCTGCTGGGAGGCCGCGCCGTCGGCGGCGAGCTGGGCGACGTCGAACAGCGAGAGCCGGGCCCACTGGTCATACTTCGGCGACACCGCGCCGGCGGTCTCGACCGTTCCCGGTCGCGCGAGATAGAACCGCTTGCGGCCGACGAGCTGGACGGCGAGGTTGTCCAGCAGGTCGTGGTGCAGCCCGGTCCTGGCGCCCGCGGGCCCGATCCAGGTGGTGGAGGACGTGAGGGATCCGGGCGGGAACAGCTGCTTGCGGCGGACGTCGTCGCGCAGGCGCGGACTCTCGGCGAGCAGGTCGAACTCCTTGAGATAGCGCGGCTCCGCACCCGACGCGGGGCTCCCGTCCAGCGAGAGCAGGTACTCCCCGAGGGTGGAGGTCTCGAAGCGGGTCTGGGAGGTCTCCCGCGAGCCGACGACGAGCTGCACGGTCCGGTCCGGACTCAGCGACGCCAGGTACGCAAACGTCCACCGGCGGATCGCCGGCCAGGCGGCAGCTGCGGACCGCAGGACGAGGGGCTCGCGACCGAGCACCTGGGACGTGCGGCCCTGCGCGCCGGCCGGCGGCGTGCCGCCGGACACGGACCGGAAGTTGGTCAGGTCGGCGATACCTCGCGGCGCCTCGTACGTGCTCGATTCCATGCGGACTCCCCTGTCAGAAAACCGATTTCCGGTCGCTCCGCAGGATTTCGCACAAACCTTGACGCGAGATGGCGAGCGCCCGACGGGGCCGTGAACAGCGCAGACTGCTCGTCGCTCGCAGCGGGCCACGACTCACGGTCGCCCTCCGCCCGGGCCGGCACCGCCTGCCGTTGTCCCGGAAGGATCGCGCGTTAGCCCGAACGGGTGAATCCCGCCCGTCCTCCTCATCGGCGGACCCCAGCGGTCGATCGGTCGCCCATGGAGCTTTTGCCGCGCCGAGCCCGCGCGCTGCTCGGCGCGCTCGCACTGGCGACCGCCGGGTACGCCGTCCTGCCGTCCTCGGACGGTGCCGGGCTCGTCTACTACGACGTCGTCGCGCTCGTCGCCATGGCCTTCGCGTTCGGTGGGGTGGCCCACCACCGCCCGCAGCAGCGCCGCGGCTGGGTGCTGGTGATCGGCGGGTTCGCCGGCTGGCTGGTGGGGGACCTGCTGTTCACCGTCGAGCAGAACGTGTGGCGGCTGGATTTCTACCCGTTGCCGTCGGACGCCATCTACCTCGGCGCGTACGGCCTGCTGGCGGCCGGCGCCCTGGTGATGGTGCGCACCCGGCGCCCGATCCCGGATCGCACGGCGCTGCTCGACGCCTCGATCGTCGCGACCGGTGCAGCGGTCCTCGCCGCGGTCTTCCTGATCGCTCCGCTGACCTCCGACTCGTCGCTCACGACCTTCGGGAAGGTGGTCAGCTCCGCGTACCCGATCGGCGACGTCCTGCTGATCGCGGTGCTCGTCCGGATGTGGGCCGCGCCGGGGGCCCGGACGGTGTCGTACCGGCTGCTGCTGACGGCCATGGGCCTGACGTTCGCGGGAGACATCGCGCTCAACGTGTTCGTCCAGGTGGACGGGACCCTCGCGGACCGCACGTCGGGCGTGCTGTACCTGGCGAGCTATGTCACGGTTGCGGCGGCCGCGTGGGTGCCGTCCATGCGGACGCTGGCCGAACCGGCGCCCGACCGCGCGGACTCGACGTCCTCCCAACGCCGGCTCGCCGTGCTCGCGGCCGGCCTCATGCTGCCCGCGGTGGCGCTCCTGCTCGACGGCGCCGACGGCGGCGGGGTCCTGTGGCCCGTGATCGGCGCCGGCTCGCTGGTGATCTCCGTCCTGGTGCTGATGCGGATGTCCGGGATCGTGCACACCGTGGAGGTCCAGGCAGCCCAGCTGTCCACCCTCGCGCGGCTGGACGAGCTGACCGGCGCGCCCAACCGCCGCACCTGGGACCACGAGCTGATGCGGGCCTGTGCGACGAGCCGCGAGCGGGGCACCTCGCTGTGCGTCGCGATCGTGGACCTCGACCATTTCAAGGAGTTCAACGACACCCGCGGTCACCAGGCCGGTGACCTGCTGCTGCGGGAGGCCGTGGCCGCGTGGACCGAGCGCCTCGGTCCGGACAGCTTCCTGGCGCGCTACGGCGGCGACGAGTTCACCGCGCTGCTGCCGGGGGTCGACCTTGCCGCGGCGCTGGGCAGGATCCAAGGGCTGCAGGCCGTCACCCCGCACGGCCAGACGATCTCCGCGGGGGTCAGCCGCTGGGATCCGACCACCGAGCCGGCTGCCGCGCTCGCGGCCGCGGACACCGCGCTCTACGAGGCCAAGCGGGCCGGTCGCGATCGCGTCGTCGCCGACGGCTTGGTCGACGTGCCGCCCGCCCGTGTGCCGGCCGGCCCGCGCCACGGTGCGCCCGCTGTCCTCGCCGCGCATCCCGCCGTGCCGGCGTTCGGCCCGTTCCGGCCTTCGGCCGACGACGTCGCGACGGTCCCTTCGCGAAAGGAATGACTCCGCGGCATCCCTCACGGACACTCGCGTCGAGTCGATGAGTGGAGCATGAAGTCCGTGCCGCGCCGTGCCCGCGTGCTGCTGCCGGGGCTCGACCTGGCAGCCGCGCACGGCGTGATCCAGGGGCTGCGCGCCGTCACCCCGCACGGCCAGACCATCTCCGCAGGAGTCAGCCGGTGGGACCCGTCCACCGAGCCGTCCACCGAGCCGTCCATCGCGCTCGCGGCCGCGGACACCGCGCTTTACGAGGCGAAGGGCGCCGGCCGCGACCGCGTCGTCGCGCACGGCGCAGGGCAGACGACGGCGCGCGTCCCCAGCCAGTCCCGCCACCCCGCCGAGGATGTCGAACGGCCCGCCCGGGGTCGTTCTAGCCTCAATATCGCCCAACTCCAAGACCCGCAGGCCCTCCGAGTCGTCAGGCCGAACGCGGTCCCTGGCGCGCGCAACGGCTGACAGATCCAGGCCTGCGGAACGTGTCAGACGCTGCGCGGTCCCTGGCG
>NZ_DATCNW010000188.1:0-2392 GCF_036565025.1 Pengzhenrongella sp. | reverse complement strand
CTCCGGTGCGCGCTGGGTCTGACACGTTTGTGGGGCGTGGGCGAGCAGGTCCCTGAGGGGGTATCGGGCGGTAAGGGAGGTTGGCTGTCCTGTCCGGTTCGCCGCGCTCAGGTCGGTCCGGTCGGGTCCGGTCGGGTCCGGCGGTCCGGTCCGCTCCCGTGCCGGTCGACGCGAGTTGCCGATCAACGCGAGTTCGCCGGTTTGCCTCGACTTCGTCGATCGAGACCGACGAATTCGCCGTCGAACCGGCGAACTCAAGCCAGTACGGCAGGTCTTAGCGGCCCGGACGGTGTTGCGGGCCGCGCAGCGCTGGTTGCATCCGTGGTTGCATCCCTGGTTGTCGCCGATGCGCGCCTGGGCGCACTTTGGCTGCAATCAGCGCTGCAACCAGCGTGCTCGCGCGGCTTCGCGGTCGCCGATGCGCTCAGTGCAGCCCTCAGTGCGGCCGATCTGCCCCAGGGGTGCACATTCGCTGCACTGAGTGCTGCACTGAGCGCTCGCCTGAGCGCTCGCCTGATACCGCGCGCCTCGTCTGACACGCCGTCGCGCGTGTACGGGCCTCGGGGTTGTCCTCGGGGTTGTCCGGCGTGGCAGAGCAACGGCGGAATCGGCGGCCGAGGCCATGCCTGCCGATCCGCGGACCCTGGGGCGCGCCGCATCCGACAGGTCACGGGTGGGCGGGGTGGCGCGGGAGGATGGGGTGGTGACCGCCACCGTGACGAAGGAAGAACTCGCGCTGTTCGACGCCTTGCGCGCGGACCTCACCAGCACCGGGTACACCGTGCCGGCGGTCGAGGAGCTGCTCGGGCCGCTCGCGGCGGCGGCGCTGCACCGCGAGGAGGCGCTGCCGGCCCTGCGCGAGTCGGCTCGCTACCTGTATCCCGAAGCACGGGCCGCGGCCGTGGCCAAGAACGGGAACGACGCGCGGATCGCCGCGCTGGTGCGGTTGTTCGTGCTCGGGGCCGAGGTTCCGCGCCGCGCGCTCGACGCCGCCCTGCCGACGCTCGGGGCCGCCGGCGCCGACCATCTCGGGATCATCCACTCCGCCGGATCCGGACCCGAGGACCCGGTCCGGGCCAGCACGGACCTGCGCCCGTACGAGGTCTCCGACGCGGCGGGGACCGTCGACTGGTGGCTGGCCTCCGACCTCGGGGAGCTCGCGACGGGCAAGGCGCTGCGCACGGACCACGTGCTCGGCGTCGGCGGCGCGTCCACCACGCTCGCCCAGGTGACGGTCCGCAACCCGGTCGGGCGGGTGCTCGACGTCGGCACGGGCTGTGGCATCCAGGCCCTGCACGCCTCCCGGCACGCGACCATGGTGGGCGCCACCGACATCTCGGTCCGCGCTCTCGGGTACGCGCGGTTCAACGCCACGCTCGCGGGCCTGGGCGCCGACCGCATCACGTTCGGCAAGGGCTCGATGCTGGAACCGGCCGCGGGGTTCCGTTTCGACCTGGTCGTGTCGAACCCGCCGTTCGTGATCACCCCGCGGGTCCCGGGCATGCCCGAGTACGAGTACCGCGACGGCGGCCGCGCCGGCGACGCGATCGTGCGTGAGCTGGTGACCCGCGTCGGCAGCGTGCTGAACCCCGGCGGCATCGCCCAGCTGCTCGGCAACTGGGAGGTGCGCAACGGCGAGGAATGGCACGAGCGCGTCGGCTCCTGGCTGCACGACTCCGGCCTGGACGGCTGGGTCATCCAGCGCGAGCTGCAGGACCCGGCCGAGTACGCCGAGACCTGGATCCGCGACGGCGGATCGACCCCGGACCGGGACCGCGACGCCTGGAACGAGAGATACACCGCCTGGCTGGACGACTTCGCCTCGCGCGACGTGTCCGCGATCGGCTTCGGCATCGTCACCCTGCGGCGCCCGCTCGACGACCGGCCCTCGTTGCGCCGCCTGGAGGAGCAGACCGGCACCCTGCACCAGCCGCTCGGCGCGCACATCGCGTCGAGCCTCGCCGCTCACGACTGGCTCGAGGCGCATGACGACGACGCGCTCGCCACCGCGCACCTCACGGTCGCCGGCGACGTCACCGAGGAGCGCTACCTCACCCCCGGCAACCCCGACCCGAGCGTCGTCCTGCTCCGCCAGGGTGGCGGGCTCGGCCGCGCGGTCCAGGCGGGCACCGCACTCGCCGGCTTCGTCGGCGCGTGCGACGGGGAGCTCGCCGTCGGGCAGATCGTCCGCGCCCTCGCCGCCCTGCTCGAGGTCCCGGCCG
This sequence comes from Pengzhenrongella sp., assembly GCF_036565025.1. Classification (NCBI taxonomy): domain Bacteria; kingdom Bacillati; phylum Actinomycetota; class Actinomycetes; order Micrococcales; genus Pengzhenrongella; species Pengzhenrongella sp. Next base: position 170 of record NZ_DATCNW010000188.1, on the reverse strand, counting down.
ACGACGTCGCGGCGGACGTGCTGCCGTCGGTGCGCGGCCTGGTCCGGGACGGTCTGCTGCTCACCGACTAAGCCGCAGGTTCCGACTAAGCCGCAGGTCCCGACTGAAGCCGCACCCCTCGACTGGAGCCGCAACGTCCGAGCGTTGACGTCCTATAGGACGTCAACGCT
>NZ_DATCNW010000187.1:0-31368 GCF_036565025.1 Pengzhenrongella sp. | reverse complement strand
AGCGTTGACGTCCTATAGGACGTCAACGCTCGGACGTTGCGGGGTTCTGCGGTGGTGCGGTGGTGCGGTGGTGCTGGTGGGGCTAGCGCTCGTTGTCGCCTCGGATGAAGGCTTCCAGCTCGGCGCGGCCCTTGACGTCTTCCATCTGGACCGGGGGGGACTTCATGAAGTACGTCGCGGCCGACAGGATCGGGCCACCCACTCCGCGGTCCTTGGCGATCATCGCGGCGCGGACGGCGTCGATGATGATGCCGGCCGAGTTGGGCGAGTCCCAGACCTCAAGCTTGTACTCCAGGCTCAGCGGCACCTCGCCGAACGCGCGGCCCTCGAGGCGCACGAAGGCCATCTTGCGGTCGTCGAGCCACGGGATGTAGTCCGACGGGCCGATGTGCACGTTGCGCGCCGACAGCTCGTGGTCGATGTTCGAGGTCACGGACTGCGTCTTGGAGATCTTCTTGGACTCCAGGCGCTCCCGCTCGAGCATGTTCTTGAAGTCCATGTTGCCGCCGACGTTCAGCTGGTACGTGCGGTCCAGGATGACGCCGCGGTCCTCGAAGAGCCGTGCCAGCACGCGGTGCGTGATGGTCGCGCCGACCTGCGACTTGATGTCGTCCCCGACGATCGCGACGCCGGCGTCCTCGAACTTCTTGGCCCAGACCGGGTCGGACGCGATGAAGACGGGCAGCGCGTTGACGAAGGCGACCTTCGCGTCGATCGCGCACTGCGCGTAGAACTTCGCGGCCTGCTCGGAGCCGACGGGCAGGTAGCAGACCAGCACGTCGACGCGGGCTTCCTTGAGCGCTGCGACGACGTCGACCGCCTCGGCGCCGGACTCCTCGATGGTCTCGGAGTAGTACTTGCCGAGCCCGTCGAGGGTGTGGCCGCGCTGAACGGTCACGCCGAGCGGCGGGACGTCGGCGATCTTGATGGTGTTGTTCTCGCTTGCCAGGATCGCCTCGGACAGGTCGAAGCCAACCTTCTTGGCGTCGACGTCGAACGCGGCGACGAACTTCAGACTCGAGACGTGGTAGTCCCCGAACTGCACGTGCATCAGCCCGGGCACGGTGCTGGCCGGGTCGGCGTCTGCATAGAAATGAACGCCCTGGACCAGCGATGAGGCGCAGTTGCCAACGCCGACGATGGCGACGCGGATGGAGGTCATCCGAGCTCCTTCGGTTCAGTGCCGAGGCGCGGGACGCCGTCGGCGGTGTCGGCGTCGGTCGGATGACCGGTACCGGTGGGACGAGCACGCAACGTGGTGCCGCGCTCGTTGTCGATGAGGCCGTCGAGCCAGCGGACCTCGCGCTCCACGCTCTCGAGCCCGTGGCGCTGCAGCTCGAGGGTGTACTCGTCCATCCGCTCGCGCGCGCGGTTGAAGGACTGCCGAATCGTGTCCAACCGCTCGGTGAGCCGGATGCGCCGGCCCTCCAGGATGCGCAGGCGGGTCTCGGCGTCGGTGCGCGCGAAGAGCGCGAACCGGACGTCGAAGTTCTCGTCCTCCCAGGCAGTCGGCCCCGAGGAGGCCAGGATCTGCTGGAACTGGTGCTTGCCCTCGGGCGTGAGCTCGTAGACGATCCGAGCACGCTTGGCGGCCAGTGGGCGCGGCGTCACGGGGGAGTCGACGCCGACGATCCAGCCGCGCGCGACGAGCGACTTGAGGCACGGGTACAGCGAGCCGTACGACAGGGCCCGAAACGAACCGAGCACCAGATTGAGCCGTTTGCGCAGCTCGTAGCCGTGCAGCGGGGCCTCGTCGAGCAGGCCGAGGATGGCCGGCTCGAGCTCGTTCGAACGTCCGCGCACCGCCGCCCCCCTCCGTCGTCGTCCATGCTCGCCGCAAGTGAACGGCTCCTCGATGTATCGAGTGGATACATCGAGAGACTATGACGATCTGGGTGCTCCGGCAACCGGCGGCAGCGCGTAGGTGTGGTGGTGATCGTGTGAAGGACGCCCAGGTCAGCGTCCGGGCGAGCAGTCCCCACCACTCGCTCACGCATACTGAACGCGCAACGGGGGAGTTCGCGCACGCTCGCGGCCCCGTGCAATCCAGTCATCGGCGGAAGGTATGTAGTGAGCGCGAACCAGGGCAAGCGGGCAGCAGGAGCCAGGAGCGGGGCGAAACGAGGCTCGACGACGCGTGCGACAACGGGCAGCGCCGGCCGCGTGCGGCTGCTCGACTACCCGCGCGCCGGGAAGTCGGGTGTCCGCCGCTGGCTGCCGTCCTGGCGGCTCGTGCTCGGCCTCGGGCTGACCAGCGCATTCCTGGTCATGGGACTCGTCGTCGCGGCCTACTCGACCACCACGATCCCGCGGCCCGACACGTTCTCGCAGGCGCAGACGACGACCGTGCGCTACGCGAACGAGGCGAACGGGAAGCCGGGCCGGATCATGGGGACCTTCGCGGAGCAGAAGCGCCAGATCATCCCGGCCAAGTCGATTCCCGACCACGTCGGGCACGCCGTCGTCGCGTCCGAGGACTCGACCTTCTACCAGAACTCGGGGGTCTCCCCCAAGGGCATCGCCCGCGCGCTCGTCAACAACCTCAAGGGCGGCTCGACGCAGGGTGGGTCAACGATCACCCAGCAGTACGTCGAGCGCTACTACAAGGGCAAGACGACCTCGGACTACGTCGGCAAGTTCAAGGAAGCCCTGCTCGCGGTGAAGGTCGGCCAGAGCCAGGACAAGAACGCGGTCCTCGCGAACTACCTGAACACCATCTACCTCGGGCGCAGCACCTACGGCATCCAGGCCGCCGCGCAGGCCTATTTCGGCAAGGACGCGAAGGACCTTTCCGTGAGCGAGGGTGCGCTGATCGCCGGGATCATCCCCTCGCCGTCGAACTGGGACCCGAGGGTCAACCCCAAGATGGCCAAGCAGCGCTGGACCCGGGTGCTCGACCGCATGGTCGGCGCCGGCTTTCTCACCGAGAAGGAGCGCAAGGTCCAGAAGTTCCCGGCGACCATCGCGGTCAAGAAGTCGAACACGTACCAGGGCCCGCAGGGCTTCCTGCTGGACATGGTCCGGCGCGAGCTCAAGAAGAAGGCGGACTTCTCCGACGACCAGATCAACACCGTCGGCCTGGACGTCACCACCACGATCCAGTTCCCGGTCCAGGACGCCGCTCAGAAGGCCGTCCTCGCGCTGCGTCGAGGCCAGCTCTCGGGCGGTGACAAGCCCAACGACCTGACGCGGATCGGGCTCACCTCGATCGACCCGAAGGACGGCGCGATCATCTCGCTCTACGGAGGCCCGGACTACCTCAAGGCCTCGCAGAACGCCTCGACCCAGGACTCGGCGCAGGCAGGCTCGACCTTCAAGCCGTTCGCCCTGGTGGCGGCGCTGGAGAGCGGCGTGAGCCTGTACGACCGGTTCGACGGGTACAGCCCGCAGACCCCGGCGGGCTGGGACGCGGGCAGGTCCGTGAAGAACTTCAACAACGAGCAGTTCGGCAAGATAGACCTGATCGATGCCACGGCGGAGTCGGTGAACACCGTCTACGCCCAGCTCAACCTGCAGATCGGACCGAAGAAGACCGCCGAGACCGCGGTGCGCGCGGGAGTCACGACGAAGGTCAAGCAGAACCCCGCGAACGTGCTGGGGACCGACATCGTGCACCCGATCGACATGGCCGACGCCTACGCGACGTTCGCCTCCGGGGGGAACCACAGCGACCCGTTCATCGTGCGCAAGGCGACCTACGTCCGGAACGGCTCGCTCGCGTACCAGGGCAGCGGCAACACCCAGGCGGTGTTCAAGTCCGACGTGATCGCCGACGCGACCTACGCGATGACCAAGGTCGTCGAGCGGGGTTCGGGGGAGCAATGGATCAAGCCGCTGGGCCGCCCGATCGCCGGCAAGACGGGCACCTCGAGCGGCAACAACTCGGCCTGGTTCGTCGGCTTCACCCCGCAGATCTCGACCGCGGTGGCGCTCTACCAGACCACTGCCGACGGTAAGGGTCAGGACCCGATCTCGCCGTTCGGCGGCGTGGACCAGGTGACCGGGGGGACCTGGCCGTCCGCGCTGTGGGCGAACTACATGTCCCGGGTATTCGCGATCCCGAAGTACCAGAAGGTGCTGGACTTCCCGGCGCGGGCGAACGTGAACCGCAAGGTGGAGACCTCGACGCCGGACCCGACGACCGATTCCACGCCGACGCCGAGCGACACGGCGACCGCGAACCCGGCGACGGTTGTGGTGCCGGCCGGCCTGGCGGGCATGCAGCAGGCCGACGCCGAGGCCGCGATCCTCAATGCCGGTCTCAAGCCGACCCACACGACGGCGGTCAGCGCGACCGTCCCGGCGGGCCGGGTCGTCAGCGCCACGCCGGCCGGTGGCACGGTGCCGTACGGCTCGACCGTCTCGCTGCTGGTCTCGTCCGGCACGGGCGTGCCTGGCCCGAAGGGCAAACCAACCCCGACACCGCCGCCGACGGCGCTCGCGCCGGGGCTCCCGACCAATCCCGCCTGAGACACCCCGACATCGGTTGAGTTCAGGCCAGTCGCACCAGAGGCCGGTGACCCCGCGGGGGATCACCGGCCTCTGGTCGTGCGGGCCACCTCGATGAGCGTGCCGCGTCGGACGTTTGTCGCGGTGGGCGCCCGCCTCGTACCGGCTCACACGGAGAAGGAAACGAGCCGGCGTCGAGGTCGCGCGCGGACCGCCGTCATCCACAGCCGTGCGCGGTGGATTTCTCCGCGACGGGGGGAGCCGGTATCGTGACGTGCTGCTGTGCCCATCGGGTCGTCGTCGCAGATCGACGCCGCCCCGGGTGCAGCGACGTAAGCCCTCCTGTCACGGAGAGACCGTGACCGCAAAGTCCACAGGAGGTGGGTATCCATATGCGTCAGTACGAACTCATGATCATCCTCGACCCCGAGGTCGAAGAGCGCACGGTTGCACCGTCACTCGACAAGTACCTCTCGGTCGTCAAGGCCCACGGCGGCAACGTCGACAAGGTCGACATCTGGGGCCGTCGCCGTCTGGCGTACGAGATCCAGAAGAAGACCGAGGGCATCTACGCGGTCGTCGACTTCACGGCGAGCGCGGACACGGCCAAGGAGCTCGACCGCCAGCTCGGCCTCAACGAGGTCGTGCTGCGGACCAAGGTTCTGCGCGCAAACGTCTGACGACGTAGGCACGCACATTTCGACTCAGAAACGAATAACGAGGAGCTGGCATGGCTGGTGAAACCGTCATCACGGTGATCGGGAACCTGACAGGGGACCCGGAGCTTCGCTTCACCCCGTCGGGTGCGGCCGTGGCCAATTTCACCGTGGCTTCCACACCGCGGACGTTCGACCGCCAGAGCAACGAGTTCAAGGACGGCGACACGCTGTTCATGCGTTGCTCGATCTGGCGCGAGGCGGCCGAGAACGTCGCCGAGTCCCTCACCAAGGGGATGCGCGTCGTCGCGACCGGGCGGCTCATTCAGCGCTCGTACGAGACCCGCGAGGGCGAGAAGCGCACCGTCGTCGAGCTTCAGGTCGACGAGATCGGTCCGTCGCTGCGTTACGCCAGCGCCAAGGTCACCCGCGCCCAGCGCAGCGGTGGCGGCGGCGGTGGGGGCGGCGGCTTCGGTGGCGGTGGCAACCAGGGTGGCGGCGGTAATAGCGGCGGCGGCGGCGGTTTTGGCGGTGGACAGGGCGGCGGTCAGCAGCAGGACGACCCCTGGGCCACTCCTGCTCCCGGCGGCGCCTCGCACTCCGACGAGCCTCCGTTCTGATCTGAGTCATCCGGGCGCCAAGCCCGTTCACCACCATCCCGGGGCATGGCAACGCCCCGGGCTCCATCTTCACTTTCAAGGAGCCCCACGATGGCCAAGGCCGTTGTTCGCAAGCCCAAGAAGAAGCTCAATCCGCTCAAGGCGGCGAAGATCACCGTCATTGACTACAAGGACACCGCTTTGCTGCGGAAGTTCATCTCGGACCGTGGAAAGATCCGCGCTCGCCGGGTGACCGGTGTGACCGTCCAGGAGCAGCGCGCAATTGCGCGTGCCGTCAAGAACGCTCGCGAGATGGCGCTTCTGCCGTACTCGTCGTCCGCACGCTGAGAAGGAGGCTGAACTCATGGCAAAGATCATCCTGACCCACGAGGTCACCGGTCTCGGTGCTCCGGGCGACATCGTCGAGGTGAAGGACGGGTTCGCCCGTAACTACCTCGTCCCCCGCGGCCTGGCTCACGCCTGGTCCAAGGGCGCCGAAAAGCAGATCACCGCGATCCGCAAGGCCCGCAAGGCCCGCGAGATCGAGACGCTCGACGAGGCGAAGGCAATTCGCGACTCGCTGCAGTCCAAGACGATCACCGTGACGGCGAAGGCCGGCAACGGTGGCCGCCTGTTCGGTGCGATCACGACGTCGGAGATCGCCGAGGCCGTCAAGGCCGCCGGCGCCCCCGCCGTCGACAAGCGCAAGGTCGAGGTCGGTCAGCCGATCAAGGCCCTGGGCGACTTCACGGTCCAGGTCCGCCTGCACCCCGAGGTCACCGCGACCATCTCGCTGACGGTCGTCGCTGCCTGACCGCAGCAGCTGCTCGGGCGCCTAGCGCCCGCTGAACGATCCAGCAGGACCCGTCCCCCTCGAGGGACGGGTCCTGCTGGCGTTGGCGCCCGGGGCGGCCCGGTCCGGCCCGCTTTTCGGAAGAATTGGTGCGCCAGTCGCGCCATTTCTTCCCGTTCCCGCGCCCGACGACGGGGTCAGGTGCCGGTGACCATCCAGGTGGAGCCGCGGGCGCGTAGGCCCGTCGTGAGGGCGCGGGCCAGCATGAAGACGCCGGCGAAGGCCGACCAGAGCCACGCCAGGCCGGTCACGCCGTCGGGCGCCCAGGCGCGGACGGCGAGGGCGACCGGCACGAACGCGACGAGAGTGAGCATGCCCGTCGCGGCGAGGTAGCGGCCGTCCCCGGCGCCGATCAGGACGCCGTCGAGCACGAAGACCCAGCCGGCCATCGGCAGGAAGACCGCGACGATCACCAGCGTGACGGCGACCGCGGAGCGCACCTGCGGGTCGGGGGTGAACAGCGGCGCGAGCCACCAGCCGCTGACCGCGACCGCGACGCCGAGCACGACCCCGGCGCCGGTGCCCCAGGTCAGGGTGCGGCGCAGCACGGCGCGCGTCTGGGCGACGTCGGCGGCGCCGAGCGAGTGCCCGACGAGCGCCTGCGCGGCGATCGCGAGGGCGTCCAGCGCGAGTGCGATCAGTCCCCAGATCGAGCTCACGACCTGGTGCCCGGCGAGGGCGACCTGGCCCAGCCCGGCCGCCACGAACACGGTGAGCAGGATCGCCAGGCGCAGCGAGAGGGTCCGCACGAGCAGCGGCGCACCAGCCCGCGCGGTGGCCCAGATCCCGCCGACCGCAGGGCGCAGCGACGCGCCGGCCTTCCGCGCACCCCGCACGACGACGATCGTGAGCACGAACGCCATCGCGAGCTGCGCGATCGCGGTGCCGGCGCCGGAGCCCGCGATACCGAGTCCGGCTCCGTAGACGAGCGCGACGTTGAGGATGGTGTTCGCGACCGCGCCGGCGGCGGCGACCCACAGGGGCGTGCGGGTGTCCTGCAGGCCGCGCAGCGCGCCGGTCGCGGCGAGCACCACGAGCATGCCCGGCAGGCCCGGCGCGGACCAGCGAAGGTACGTCACGGCGTGCACCGCGACCTCGGGCGTGGCACCGAGGGTGGTCGCGGCCCAGGGCGCGGCGAGCCAGGCGACGGCGGCCAGGAGCACGCCGAGGCCGGCCGCGAGCCACATGCCGTCCACCCCGAGGGTCAGCGCGCCGGTCGGGTCGCCCGCGCCGATCCGCCGCGCGACGGCGGCCGTGGTCGCGTAGGCGAGGAACACGCACAGCCCGACGAGGGTAAGCAGGACCGTCGAGGCGAGGGACAGCCCGGCGAGCTGGGGCGTGCCGAGATGACCGACGATCGCGGAGTCCGCGAGCACGAACAGCGGTTCCGCGACGAGGGCACCGAGCGCCGGGACGGCCAGCGCGAGGATGCGGGCGTCCAGGGCGCGGTCGCTCCGTCCACGCCTTGGATCGGGTTTCAAGCAATCTCCTGTCCACAACCGGTGCCTGGCATCGGTGCCGCTCACGCCCGGGATCGGCCGACGTCGTCCACGATATCCACAGGGATGTCCACCACTTGTGCACAACCGCATGCCGGACGGTCCACAGGTTGCCCACAGGTGTGCACACAGGGCGCGTTGTGGTCTCCCAGCAGGACGCCTAACCTCGCGTAGGCGTTGACCCGGAGTCCGGAGCGCGGCTTACGGGTATTGACTGTCCGACCCTCCAGGTAGAACAGCTGTACAACGAAGTGCAATGAGTCTGGGGTGGGCTGGTGTCGATCGACGAGCTGGAGCAGGGTTACTCGGCAGGCGCGGGTCGGGGCGGGTTCGATCGGACGCCTCCGCAGGACCTCGCGGCGGAGCAAAGTGTCCTCGGCGGCATGATGATCTCCAAGGACGCGATCGCCGACGTCGTCGAGCAGCTCCGCGGCACCGACTTCTACAAGCCCGCCCACGAGGCCGTGTACAACGCTGTCCTGGACCTCTACGGCCGCGGCGAGCCGGCCGACGCCGTCACGGTCTCGGCCGAGCTGACCAAGCGCGGCGAGATGGCCCGCATCGGCGGCGCCCCGTACCTGCACACGCTGATCTCGATGGTGCCCACCGCGGCCAACGCGGGGTACTACGCCCGGATCGTGCGCGAGCGCGCGGTGCTGCGCCGACTCGTCGAGGCGGGCACCCGGATCGTCCAGCTCGGCTACGCGACCGAGGGCGGCGACGTCGACGAGATCGTGAACAACGCGCAGGCCGAGGTCTACGCGGTCACCGAGCAGCGCACCTCCGAGGACTACCTGCGCCTGGGCGAGGTGATCGGCGGCACGGTCGACGAGATCGAGGCGGCCGGGCACCGTGGCGAGGGCATGATCGGCGTGCCCACCGGCTTCGCCGACCTCGACAAGCTCACCAACGGGCTGCACCCGGGCCAGATGATCGTGCTGGCGGCGCGGCCGGCCATCGGAAAATCGACGATGGGGCTGGACATCGCCCGGTCCGCGTCGATCAAGCACAACATGACCTCGGTGGTCTTCTCCCTCGAGATGAGCCGCAACGAGATCACGATGCGCCTGCTCTCGGCCGAGGCGCGGATCCACCTGCAGAAGATGCGCAACGGTTCCATGGGTGAGGACGACTGGCAGAAGCTCGCCGGCACCATGGGCAAGATCTCCGAGGCACCGCTGTTCATCGACGACTCGCCGAACATGTCGCTCATGGAGATCCGCGCCAAGTGCCGGCGCCTCAAACAGAAGCACGACCTCAAGCTCGTGATCATCGACTACCTGCAACTGATGAGTTCCGGAAAGCGCGTCGAGTCGCGCCAGCAGGAGGTCTCGGAATTCTCCCGCGCGCTCAAGCTCCTCGCCAAGGAGCTCGAGGTCCCGGTCATCGCGATCAGCCAGCTGAACCGTGGCGCCGAGCAGCGTACGGACAAAAGGCCCGCAATGAGCGACCTTCGCGAATCGGGTTGCCTGACTGCCGATACGCGGATACTGCGCGCCGACACCGGCGCCGAGACGACGATGGGCGAGCTGTACGCGCTCCGCGCCACCGACGTGCCCGTGTGGGCGCTCGACGCGCGTCTGATGTACGTCCGGCGGCACCTGACGCACGTCTTCTCCACGGGCGCCAAGCGGGTGCTGCGGATACGGCTCGCCTCGGGCAAGACGATCACCGCGACCGCCAACCACCCGTTCCTCGCATACGAGGGTTGGACGCCCTTAGGTGACCTCGCGGTCGGTTCGCGAATCGGTGTTCCGCGCCACGTCCCGGGGCCTGAGCAGCTCACCGAGTGGGAAGACCGTCGCGTCGTCATGCTTGCGCACCTCCTCGGCGACGGCTCCTTCGTCAAGCGGCAGCCGATCCGATATGCCTCGATCGACGAGCAGAACCTGACGGCCGTCACCGACGCCGCGACGTCGTTCGGGATAGCGGCCATCCGTGACGACTATGCGGCCGCACGGTGTACGACGCTCCGGCTCCCCGCGCCGTTTCACCTGACCCACGGCAAGCGGAACCCGATCGCCGAATGGCTCGACGACCTGGGGCTGTTCGGGCGGCGGAGTTACGAGAAGTTCATCCCGTCATCGGTCTTCCAGCTCCCGAAGCGGCAGATCAGCTTGTTCATCAGGCACCTGTGGGCGACCGATGGCTCGGTCACCGTCAACAAGAACGGCGTCAGCGGCCGTGTTTACTACGCCTCGACGTCGCGTCCGCTCATCGATGGACTCTCGCGTCTGCTCCTGCGTTTTGGGATTTCCACGCGCGTGCGCACCACGAAGAAGGCTGGCTACCGGGACGGCTACACCCTCGACGTCTCGGGCAACGACGACCAGCGACGGTTCCTTCAGGAGATCGGGGTGCATGGAGCACGCGGCGTGCAGGCCGATCGGCTGCTCGAGATCGTCCTGGACACCAAGGCCAACACGAACGTCGACACAATCCCGCGCCAGGTTTGGGACGACGTCCGAGGGATTCTCGCCGCGCAGGGGATGACCCACCGGGAGTTCGCGAGCGCAATGGGCACTCAGTTCTGCGGCAGCACGCTGTGGAAGCACTCGCCCTCGCGAGCGCGCCTCGGAAAGGTTGCCGAAGTGCTCGGGAACGAGGCCTTGGAGATTCTGGCGGTCAACGACCTGCTCTGGGACGAGATCGTCGAGATCACGGACGAGGGCGAGCAAGAGGTTTTCGACGCGACGGTTGTCGGGACCCACAACTTCATTGCGAACGGAATCGCCGTTCATAACTCGATCGAGCAGGACGCGGATATTGTCATCCTTTTGCACCGTGAGGATGCCTACGAGCGGGAATCCCCCCGCGCCGGCGAAGCCGACCTGATTGTGGCAAAGCACCGAAATGGCCCGACCGACGTGATCACAGTCGCGTTCCAGGGGCACTATTCGCGATTTGTCGACATGCAGAGCAACTGATGACTGGCTCCGCTCCGTTTGCTCGCCAACGAAGCACTGGTCGCTGACGGTCGTCCTCGAGCACCGAGCCGCGGTCGTTCTGGAGCGCATCGATCGCGCCGTGTCTTGCGCACACGGGAGGATCCTCTCGCTAAAGCGTTGAGAATCACGATCGCGCGACTCGTTGCCGAATATGTGGCAGCCGGCACTCAATTGTGGCATTGTTCGCCAGAATGTGACAGTCCCGAGGCCGGCCGCACGCTCAAACACCTCCAAAAGCGAGCACCACTGGTGTAGGTTGCTCTTGACCCGGCGTAGCGGCGCAACTCGATCGTTCGTATCTCGGATTGCTGAGGTCCATGTTGAAGTTTGCCTTTTCCAAGCAGGGCGACGCTCGGAGACCCACGTGATCCGCCGCGGCGTCGCGCGCCTTTACTGGGCGGCGAGCCGCTGGACCTACCGCTCCGAGCCGATGCCCGCCGAGGGCGTCGGCATCCTGATCGGCGCCCCGCACACCTCCAACTGGGACTTCATCCTGATGCTCGCCATCACCTGGCGGTCCGGGGTGTCCGCGCGGTTCCTCGGCAAGCAGGAGCTCTTCCGCGGCGTGGGCGGTCCGCTGATGCGGGCGCTCGGCGGGATCCCGGTCGACCGACGCGACGCGACGCGCATCGTGCGGGACGTCGTCGCGCACGTGAACGCGGGGGAGCGGTTCTTCCTGGTCGTGACGCCGGAGGGCACCCGGAGCAAGGCGACCTACTGGAAGTCGGGCTTCTACCGGATCGCAGTGGAGGCCAAGCTGCCGATCACGCTGGGCTACGTCGACCGGACGACCATGACGACCGGGCTCGGGCCGACGTTCCGGCTCACCGGCGACGTGCACGCGGACATGGACCGCATCCGGGCCTTCTATGCGGACAAGAGCGGATTCCTCCCCGCGAACCGCAGCGAACCGCGGATGCGCGAGGAAGACACCCGTCCGCGGGTCGAGGGAAGCCCGCCGAACTGACCCCGCTCGACAGGTCCCTACTCCAGGTACGGCGCGTTCCCTCGCGCCTGCCGCCGGTCCCGGCGACCGGCGGGCTGCAGCGCCACCGGCCGGCCGACGACGTCGCCCGCCGCGCGGACCGCGAGCAGCGGGCGGATCAGGTCGATGATCTGCGGCGACGGCGTGATGCCCATCTCGGCGCGGAGCCGGTGCCGGAACGTCCGATAGACCCGCACGGCGTCCACGTGATTGCCCACCAGTAGGTGGACCCGGATCAGGGCCCGGTGTGCGCTCTCCCGCAGCGGCTCGATCGCGACCGCGGACATCGCCGCCTCGAGGGCGTGGTCGACGTCGCCGCGCGCGGTGAGCTGGTCGGCCAGCAGCTCCAGCGCGCGCAGGCGCAGCTGCTGCAGGCGCTCGCGCTCGTACACGACCCAGTCGTCGTACGACCCGGGTAGCAGGTCGCCGTGGCGCAACGCCTCCAGCGCGTCGCGCGGGTCCTCCGCCTCCAGACCGGCGCTGATCCGGCGGACGACGTCGAACATGTCGTGCACGTCGACGTGCGCCCGGGCACCGAGGCTCAACGGACCGTGCCCGTCGGTGACCAGCCCGGGCAGCGTGTGCTGGATCCGCCAGACGGCGGCACGCAGGCTGCCCAGCGCCCGGCTCTCGTCGCTGTCCGGCCAGAGCAGGCCGGCGAGGTAGGTGCGCGGACGCTCGCCCTGCAGAGCCAGCAGGCTGAGCAGCCTGCGTTCACGCCAGGCGACGTCGATCACGTGGTCGTCGCGCCGAATCTGCCACCCGTCGAACAGGCGCAGCGACCACTGCGCCAGTTCCCGGGACCGGTCGTCGTTGTCCGTGTCCACAGCTTCTCTCTCTGTTCGAGAGTCCGTCGGGACCAGGTGGTGGATCTCCTGGCAGGAGCCCCGCTGCCTGCGCCAACCGAAAGTTGTCGCACACGCGTAACGGTTCTCGCGCGCAGCGCCGACGTCAAGGCCAAAACCGGGTCAAACCTGCCCGCTCAGGACATTGCCGGGCCGACCGGGCGAAGCTTTCGTGGCTCTTTCGGGGGTTGCAGGTCCCGCAGCCAGGCCGCGACGGCGTCGAGCACCTGCTCCGGATCGGTCGCCAGCTCGGTCTGCCGGGACAGGCCCGCCCCGCTGCCGGACGTGATGCGCGCCCGGAAGCCACCGCGCTCGTCGTCGAGCCACAGCCGGACGACGAGCATCCCGCCGGTCTGCTCTGTCACTGGGCACGCTCCCATTTCCGGTGGCGGGCCGGTCCGCCGGTCTGCGACGGTGTCCGCCCGTTGTCGGTCCTGCTACGAGTGTGTGACGAGAATCCCCCGCGGAGTCCACCCGACCCGTGCGCCGTCACGCCGGGATAACGCGCCGATAACACCGCGCGGCGTCGTCCGGGGCGGCCGCGAAGGCCGGTTCAGGCGGCCGGGCGGGGACGGTCCAGGCGGGCCACCCGAGCCGGGCGGACCGCGGCCAGGCTCGACGGGATCGTGAGCGCCGCGAGCACCCCGCCGGCGGCGAGCAGGCCGGCGCAGATCAGCATCGAGGTCCGGTGCGCGGGCCCGAGCGTGACCGGATCGATCAGGCTCGACCCGACCCCCGCGGCGAGCGGCAGGACGGCGACCGCCATCAGACCGGCGGCCCGCGCGACGGCGTTGTTCACCCCGCTCGCGATCCCGGCGTGCCGGTCGTCGGCGGACGCGAGGGCGGTCGCGGTGAGCGGCGCGACGGTGAGCGAGAGGCCGAGGCCGAAGACCAGGATGCCGGGCAGCACGTCCCGCGCGTAGCTCGCCCCGGGCCCGACGCCGGCGAGCAGCCCGACGCCGACCGCGCACACCAGCGGACCCACGCTCATCGGGATGCGTGGCCCGATCCGCTCGGCGAGCGCCCCGGAGCGTGGGGAGAGCACGAGCATCAGGACGGTGACCGGGAGCGGTGAGATCCCGGCGGCGAGCGGGGAGAAACCGGCGACGACCTGCAGGGTGATGACCAGGAAGAAGAACACCCCGCCGATCGCGGCGTACACGACGAAGGTGACCAGGTTCGTTGCGGAGAAAGCGCGCGAGCGGAAGATCCGCAGCGGCAGCATCGGGTGCGAGGAGCGGTGTTCGACGACGACGAAGCCGATCATGCCCGCGATCCCGGCCGTCAGCGCCGCGAGCACCACGGGGTCGGTGGGTCCGCGCGTCGGCCACGCGATGAAGCCGTAGGTCACCGCGCCGAGGCCGAGCGCCCCGCTCAGGGCACCGGACACGTCGATGCGGCGGGTGGCTTCCGGGTCGGAGGACTCGGGCACGTGGCGCAGGGCCACCGCGACCACGATCGCCGCGATCGGGACGTTGATTCCGAAGGCGAGCCGCCAGCTCGCGACCTGGATCAGCCAGCCGCCGAGGAACGGGCCCGCGGCGCCCGCGATGCCGCCGAGCCCGGACCAGGCGCCGATCGCGCGGGACCGGTCCTCGGGCGCGAACGCCGACTGCAGGATCGACAGCGAGCCCGGGGTGAGCAGTGCGCCGCCGATTCCCTGCAGTGCCCGGGCCGCGATCAGCACCGCGACGTTCGGCGCGAGGCCGCACAGCAGCGAGGCGACCGCGAACCAGGTGACGCCCACGACGAACACCCGCCGTCGTCCGAATCGGTCCCCGAGCGAGCCGCCGAGCAGGATGAGGGCCGCGAGCGGGAGCGTGTAACCGTTGACCGTCCACTGCAGCGCGGCCGCGTTGGCGCCGAACTGTGCACCGATCCGCGGCAGCGCGATGTTGACGACGGTGGCGTCGATCAACGCCATGCCCGACCCGAGCACGGTGGCGAGCAGCACCCACTGGCCGGCCGGCTCGTGGTACCGGACGAGCGACATTCGGCCATTGTGCTCCGCGCCCGACCCGTCAGACCGTGCGACGAAGGCGCCCGCGAGTTGTCAGACCCAACGCGGTCCCCGAGGCGCGCTGGGACTGACAAGTCGAAGGGGATCGGAAGCGTCAGGCGTGGCGCGGTCCCTGGGGCGCGTTGGGGCTGACAACTCTGGGGGGTGGGTCAGTCGGTGGGGAGGCGGCTGTGCATGACGAGGTCGAGGCGTTCGCCGCGGCCGACGCCGGCGCTGCGCAGGATGCCCTCCCGGGTGAACCCGATCTGCTCGGCGACCCGGAGCGATCCCGCGTTCTGCACCGCCGCGAGCAGCTCGACCCGCGCGAAACCGACGTCGTGCAGGGCCCAGCGGGTGACGGCGGCGGCCGCGCGGCGGGCCACCCCACGGCGCCGGGCGCCCGGGGCGACCCAGTAGCCGACCTCGGCGACCCGTTGCGCCGAGTTCATCCGGAGCAGCCCGAACGAGCCGAGCACGGTCCCGTCATCGTCCACGGCCGCGAAGTTCACGTCGGTCTTGTTCGCCCAGGCCTGCGCGCTGATCGGCCCGACGTAGCCCTCGGCGTGCTCGCGCCGGAACGGGAACGGGACGGACGTCCAGCGCACGATCTCGGGGTCCTGGCACGCGGCGTCGACGGCGTCGGCGTCGGACGGGCCCCACGGACGCAACGTGAGGCCGTCGGCGGAAAGGGTGGGCTGGGCTGTGGGCCAACGGAGATCGGTCACGGACACAGACCCTATCGGCACGCGGGGAGTGTCCCCGCCGCGCCCCGCCGGGCCTCGCACCTGCGCGGATGCGCGCTTTCCCCGCTCGCGGAGGTCCGCCGGCAAGGGCTCCGGCCGAGCGCCGACCGGCGAGCTCCTGCAGATCCGAGGCCGGGTCGCTGCTGCCGGCGCGCTTCCGGGAGGGTCCGGACCGGTAGTTGAATGGGACGGACCTGCCCGTGCGGGTGAACCGGGCACCGGTCGGCCCCGTGGTCGGCCTGTCCGCGATCTGCACCACATGGGATGCACCGTCGCACCCGACGACGCCCAGCTGGTGTGCCCGTGCCACGGCTCGGTGTTCAAGGTCGCCGACGGCTGACGCCCGAGCCAAACCACAACGTCCGAGCGTTGACGTCCTATAGGACGTCAACGCTCGGACGTTGCGGTCGGGGATGGGGCCCGGCGCCTATCCGGGCACGCCTACCCGGGCACCGGCAGGTCGAGCAACCGGCGCCCGTCCGGCGTCGTGATCGCCAGGTGGTTGATGTCCGACAGGGACAGGCTCGTGCTGCCGGTCACCGTGGCCGCGCCCTGGTAGGTGGCCTGCCAGGTCGAGGTCACCTCGCTGCGACCGTCCGCCGTCTCCGCCACGAGCTGGCACTCCTCGCCCGGGCGAACTCCCGACAGGGTCAGCGCGAGCTGGGTGCCGTTCGGCGTCGGGCGCAGCGTGACCTTCCCGTGCACGTCCGACACCCGGTCCGTGCCCTGCACGACGACGACCTGGGTCGCCGGACGGTCGTTCGCGAGCGGACCGGCGGCGAACACCCAGGCCACCCCCGCCGCGGCCGCGACCGCCGCAGTGGTCCACGCGCTGATCCGCCGACGGCGCAGCCGGCGCCCTCGCGACAGGATCCGTTCGAGCAGCTCGACCGGCGGGTCCGGCGGGCCAGCCGCGACCGCCGCGGCCTGCTCCGGGGACAGGCGGGCCAGCAGGCCCGGCAGGACGGCGAGGTCGGCGAGCTCCGCGGTGCACGCGGCGCAGGTCGCGACGTGCGCCTCGACCGACGCGCGCTCGGTGGGGTCGAGGGCGCCGAGCACCAGCGCGCCGAGCGCGAGGCGGGCCTCGGTGTGCTCCGCGGCCGGCGGGGGACCGGTGGGGATCGGGCGGTTCATGACTGGACTCCCCGTTCGGCGAGCGCGACCCGCAGGGCGCGCAACGCGTAGTAGGCCCGCGACTTGACCGTGCCCTGCGGCACGCCGAGCCGGGTCGCCGCCTCCGCGACCGAGCAGCCGCGATAGAACGTCTCGAGCACGACGGCGCGGTGCGCGTCGGTCAGGGTCGCGAGCGCGTCCGCCACGAGCCACACGTCCAGCGAACGATCGACGTCGTCGTCCACCGAGAGGTGGTCGAGCGAGGCCGGGCCGATCTCGGTCGGGCGGGCCGAGCGGGCGCGGTGCGCGTCCACCGCGAGGTGGTGCGCGACCGTAAACAGCCAGGCGCGCACCGACCCACGTTCGGGGGTCAGGGAGTCCGGGTGCTGCCAGGCGCGCAGCAACGTCTCCTGGACCACGTCCTCGGCGCGCCCCCGATCCCCGCCGCACAGCCGGGTGGCGTACCCGAGCAGCGCCGTGCCGTGCTCGGCGTACAGCGCGCGTAGCGCGGCATCGTCGACCCGGGAGGTAGCCATACCCGTTCAACGGACAGGTGGCCCGTGCGGTTCACCGCGCGGGGCGAAAACTGTTGAACCGCCGGGCGTGCCGGGACGTGGTTTGATGCAAGAGGGACGTTCGCACCGCGCACCCGGAGGACTGTGATGTCCAGGATTCCCGTGTCCGAGCCGTATTCGACCGCCATGCCGCGCAGCGTCGCGCCGGGGAGCCTGACCCATGTGCTGCGGGCCCTGACCGCCGCGGGTGTGCTGCTCTCGGCCGTGGTGCACCTGTTCCTGTGGGCGCAGGGGATGAAGTCGGTCGCCGTCGTCGGGCCGGGGTTCCTGGTGAACGCGGTCGGCGGAATCCTGCTGGGCATCTTCCTGCTCGCCTGGTACCACTGGCTGCCGCTGCTGGGCGCGATCGGGTTCGGGCTGGCCACCCTCGGAGCGTTCGTCATCGCCACGATGCCCGGCGGGTTCTTCACTGTGCACGAGGCGTGGAGCGGGGTGCCGCAGCTGACCGCGGCCACGGCCGAGATCGCCGTGATCGTGCTCGCGGTGGTGGCGCTCGTCGTCGAACGTCGGCGGCGGTAGCCGGTCCTTCGGAGCCCGTGCGGTGGGTAGGTTGCGGCGTGCCTAGAGCTCGCCGCGGCGCTGCATGACCCGCATCGCGCCCCAGCCGATCGGGATCCGCAGCCAGTAGGTGAGCACGCGGAACAGGATCGCGACCGACGCCGCGACCCCTGGGTTGAGGCCAGACGCGGTCAGGCCGGTGATCAGGGCCACCTCGATCGTGCCGATGCCGCCGGGGGTCGGCACGGCCGCGCCCGCCGCGTTCCCGACCAGGTAGACCAGTGCCACCTGGACCAGGCTCAGCTGCTGCCCGAACGCCGCCAGGCACGCGTCGAAGGCGAGCACGTAGCCCATCGTCATCGTGACGTTCCCGGCGATCGCGACCGCGACCTTGCCGGGCTGGCCGACGACCTCGATCAGGCGTGGCCAGGTCTGGCGCACGGTCGGCATGGTCTTGCGCACGAACCAGGTCCGCACCGCCGGGATCAGCAGCGCGCCCGCGACGAGCGTGGCCACCGCCCCGATCGTGATCAGCATCGCCGGACTCGGCGCGAACATCGACGCCTCGTTCGTGCCCGACACGACCGACAGCACCAGCAGCAGCCCGATCGTCACGACGAACTGCGAGACCTGGACGAGCGCGATGGTCGCGACCGCGAGACTCGTGGTCACCCCGCGCTTGGTGAGCATGCGCAGGTTGAGCGCCGCCGGCCCGATGCCGGCGGGCGCGGCCAGCGCGACGAACGCGCCGGCCGTCTGCACCATGGTCGCGGGCCACAGCGGGAGCCGGACCGGGGAGAACGCGACGAACGACAGCGCCGCGCCGAGGAAGGTCAGCAGGCCGAAACCGAACGCGGCCACGCTCCAGCGCCAGTCGCTGGTCGCGAGGGCCGAGGTGATCTGGTCCACGTTGATCGTGCCGAGGACGACGATCACCGCAACCAGCGGGAGCAGCACGGTCAGCACGGTGCGGGCGCCGAACCGGACCAGCCGCTCGGGTTCGACGTCGGCCTCGGGCAGCCGTTCGACCAGCGCGGACCGCAGCTCGGCGAGCACCTCCTTGTGGGCGCGCATCTCCTCGCGTGTGCGCCGCGGCAGGGCGATGGTCTGCAGCAGTGGCCCGATCGTGGCGATGTCGTCCTCGGGCAGGACGGCGGTCGCGGACTCGAGCGCGCGCGCCGCGCCGACCCGGACCGCGAGCAGTGCGACGAGCTGGGTGAGGTCCATCCGGCGGGCGAGCTCGGAGGACGCGACGTCGCCGGACTCCCAGCCGGTCAGCCACACGACCGGCCGGCCCAGCAGGTGCTCGACCAGGATTGTGTCGGAGGTCAGCGCGCGGTGCGTGATGCCGGCGTCGTGCGCGAGGCGCAGCTGGGTCCAGATCTCGTGCAGCAGCTCGTCCGTGAGCTGGTCCGGCGTGAGGTCCCGCAGCGGCACGGCGCCGCCGGGGTGCTCCTGGACGAGCAGCATCGAGTCGTCGGCCTCGGCGACCGCGAGCAGCTGGGGGGTGCGCACGCCCGCGGCCCGCGCGGCGTACGCGAGCAGGGCGGCACGCTCGGCGGCCTGGCGGAGCGACACGAACGAGCGGCCCTCGATGCCGCGCAGGCGCAGCGACCGCCACAGCCGGCTCAGCGCGCCGAGGACCTGGCGGTCGCCGTCGAGCACGACGAGGGTTCGCTGCTCGCCGTCGTCGGTGGTCAGCTCGTAGATCCGGTTGTCCGAGGACCGGGTGAGGGCGACGGCCGCTGCCGCGGTGCCCGGCCGCTGGCCGCCGCGCACCGCCCGCACGATGCCGCCGCTGGGCTCGGTGGACTCCTCCACGCGAACCAGCCGCACGGGGTCCAGGCCGGCCCGGCGGATGCCTTCGACGAGGGCCGCGCCGTACGCGCGCTCGGACTGCACCCCCGACAGGTAGCGCACGCCCATGCCCGCGACGCGCCCGATGAGCAGCGCGACGGCGGCGCCCGGGAGGGAGACCTGACCGGTCACGAGCACGACGCCGAGGGAGACCCACAGCAGGTTCCACGACCAGGCGACCGTCCGCCGTCGGGCCCGCGGGCCGGCCGTGGTGAGCAGGCCCGCGACGGTCGCGAGGGAGGCCGGGATCGACAGCGCCCACCCGCCGTTCCGCAGCACAGACAGGCCCCGGACGAGGTCGTCCGAGCCGAACTTGGCGACGGCGACGAGGACGATCGCGCACAGCAGGAGCCCGGCGACCGCGGCCGCGATGACCTCGAGGATCTGGCGCCCGAGCCTGCGGAGCGAGAGCTCGGTCAGGACCGCGATCGGCGCGACGAGCGTGACGACGCCCTCGAGCACAGCGACCGGCAGGACCAGGACGCGGCGCAGCAACGAGCTGAACCCCTGGACGTCCGCCGCGACGCCCGCGGTGGTGCCGTGGGCGTAGACCGCGAGCAGCATGACGATCGCGATGCCGATGGTGGAGAGCACGAGGCCCAGCAGGTCGCTCGGGTGATGCACGCGGACGGTCGGGGAGTCGACGATCTCGACGTCGTGCGCGGACGGGTCGCCCATCGAAGGCCCCGGCCCCGGCACGGAACGGGGGTCTGGCCCCGGGCCCGCCCCGCGACGGGCTGACGTCAACGGCTCGGCCATGAAGCGAGTCTAGGTCCGAGGTCCTGCGGGGGGAGGGGTCCTCGGGGTGTGACCCACGCCTGGAAATCGGCGGGGGGGGTGGCCGTGCCCGACGTCGCGCTCGGCGGGTGGTGGCGCGCCCCGCCGTCGAACCGGCGTCAATCCAGGTTGACACGGCGGAGACTGTCAACCTAGATTGACAGTTGCAGGGACCCGAGGCGGAGGTGTCGAGATGGAGGAGATCACGTTGAGCGCATTGGTCAGTCAGGCGGAGGACGACGACCCGCTGCGCGCGCTCGCCGCGCTGGCCGGGCTGCGCCGGGAGGCGGACCGGCGCGAGGCGCTCGTCGTGCGCCGCGCGCGGGTGCGCGGGGTGTCGTGGGCGGCGATCGCGACGATCCTGGGGGTCAGCCGGCAGGCGGTGCACCACAAGTACGGCGGCTCGAGGTTCGCGCGCTGAATCGAGCCGACGATTAGCTCGTCGGTGCGAGTTCGTTGATCGAACGTGTCCGAGTCCGACGTAACTCTCCGAGTTCGACGAAACTCTCCGAGTTCGCAGGCTCGCGTCCCGTCGTCCGCCGGCCCGCGCCGTCAGCCCCGCGCCGTCGGCCCGGCTCGACCTCAGTGCATCGCTCAGTGCAGCGAGGGTGCACCAAAACGCCTCATTCACTGCACTTTGGCTGCACTGAGCGACGCACTGAGGGCTGCACCGAGCCCGTGCTCCCAGTTCGCGGCCGATCGGCAGCCACGACCTGCTGCTCGGGTGAGCTAGGGGATCCGGGTGCGTGACGCGCGACCGATGGCGCAACTGGCCCCGACACCGCAACTGGCCCCGACACCGGCGAACTCGCGTCAGCCAGAACGGCGAACTCGCGGCGCGCTTGGCCGGCCGGGGAGGTTCGGTGGCGGGGTCAGTTCAGGCCGAGGGCTTTGCGCCACTCGGCGGGGATGAGGGCGTAGCCGACGAACGCGACGATGTCGAGGATCGTGTGCGCGACGACGAGCGGCATCACCCGGCGTCGTCGGCGGTAGTACTCGGCGAAGACGACGCCCATCACCGCGTTGCCGACGAACGGACCGAAGCCCTGGTAGAGGTGGTAGCTCCCGCGGAGCAGGGCGCTCGCGGCGACGATCGCGACCGGCGACCAGCGCAGCTCGCGGAGCCGCTCCATGAGGTAGCCGATCGCGACGATCTCCTCGAGCAGCGCATTCTGCAGCGCCGCGAGGATCAGCACCGGGATCGTCCACCAGGCGGCGTTGAGCGCCGACGCCTGCACCTGGACGGTCAGGCCGAGCGCGCGCCCGGCGGCGTAGAGCCCGAGCCCGGGGATGCCGATCGCCCCGGCCAGCGCGGCGCCGATGCCCAGGTCGCGCAGCGGGCGGATGCCGTCCAGCCCGATCCGCCGCACCGCGCTGCGCCCGCCGGCCGAGAGCAGGAACAGGGCGAGCGCGACGGGCACCAGCGCGAAGCCGATCCCGAGGAGCTGGTAGGTGAGGTCCACGTAGGGGCGCGGGGACTGGCTCTGGTTGAGCGCGGTCGCCTGCTGGCCCAGCGGCGGGCCGGCGGTGAGCTTGGCGACGAGATCGACGACCGCGTAGATCCCGGACCGCCCGAGCGAGAGCCCGAGGACGATCCAGACCTCGGTCGTCAGGTGCCGCCGGACGGCCGCGAGGCCGGGTCCCGGCGCGTGGCCTGGCGGCTGGCCCGGCGCGTGGCCCGGCGCGTGGCTTGGCGGCTGGCCCGGCGCGTGGCCCGGCACGGACGCGGGGTGCCGCGGCGGGGCGGCGTCGGCGTTCGCGCCTGCGTCGTCGGGCATGGGGACAACTTACGCACCCCACGAAACCCCTTGCGTTCTTCATCGGGGCAAAGTAGTTTGTGGCGCAAAGTTGATTCGAGATCGAACCTGGTCCGTGACGAGGATGGAGAAACCCGATGGTGCCCGACGACGACGCAGCGCGCGGCAGGGCGGTCAACTCGCCACCCGACGACGGCGCGCGCGACGACCTGCCGCTCGACCTCGCGGCGAGCGCCGCGCTGATCGAGGCCCAGCGGGCCCGGGTCGCGGCGGCGACCGACGTCGACGGCCGGCTGCTCTTCGGCGCCTGGGGCACCTCCTGGCTGCTCGGGTTCGGCGCGCTGTACTCGGTCGCGAGCGACCAGCCGCTGCTCGGCTGGCCGGACTGGGTGGCCGGCACCCTGTTCGCGGGGCTGCTCGGCGTGGCGATGATCATCACGGCCGTGCACCTCGTGCGGCGGACGGCGGGGGTGCGCGGTGTCTCGGCGCGGTCCGGCGCGATGTACGGCTGGTCCTGGGGCCTGTCGTTCACGGGCGTCGGCGCCCTCGGCTTCGGGCTGTCCCGAGCCGGTGTGTCCCCCGAGGTCATGCAGCTCGTCATGACTGTCGTGCCCGCGCTGCTCGTCGGGGCGCTGTACATGGCCGGCGCGGCGATCTGGCGGGCCACCACGCAGTTCGTGCTCGGCGCCTGGATCGTCGCGGTGACGGTGGTCGCCGCCGTCGTCGGGCCGCCCGCCACGCTCGCGGTGATGTCGATCGCGGGTGGCGGCGGGATGCTCGTGGGCGCGGGGCTGGAGCATCTGCGCCGCAGCCGGGCCGGTTCGCGGGCGGACTGCTGATGGGCGATGACCTGCTGGACCCGATGATCCACGCCCAGGCGCGCCTGCGGATCATGACGACGCTGACGGCGCTGCCGCGCGGGGACCGGCTCACCTTCCCCCGGCTGCAGAGCCTGCTCGACGCGACCGCCGGGAACCTCTCCACCCACCTGCGCAAGCTCGAGGACGCCGGCTATGTCGAGGTCACCAAGGCCCATGTCGGGCGCGTGCCCGCCACCTACGTCGAGGTCACCCGAACCGGCCGGCGCGCCTTCGAGGACTACACCGCTCGGCTGCGCGAGCTCCTGAGCTCGCCGGTCACCACCCCGAGCCAACCTCGCGAGGAGAACCGATGACCATCCGCCCCGAACTGGTCGTCGAGGCCGTAGCGGTGACCCGCCGGTTCGGCGAGACCCTCGCGCTCGACGACGTCAGTCTCGAGGTCCGGCCCGGCGAGCTCGTGGGCCTGCTCGGCCCCAACGGCGCGGGCAAGACGACCCTGCTCAGCCTCGTCACCGGTCTGCGCAAGCCCGACGCCGGCGTCGTGCGGCTGTTCGGTGGCGACCCGCGCCACCACGCGAGCCGGCTCCGCCCGGGCACGACGCCGCAGGAGACCGGCCTGCCGCCGACCCTCAAGGTCGGCGAGGTCGTCGACTTCATCGCCGGGCACTACCCGGACCCGATGCCGCGCGGGGAGGTGCTCGAACGCTTCGGGATCGGCGACCTCGCGGGCCGCCAGACCGGCGGGCTCTCCGGCGGCCAGAAGCGCCGGCTCGCGGTGGCTCTCGCGCTGGCCGGCCGGCCGCGGCTGGTCGTGCTCGACGAGCCGACGACCGGCCTCGACGTCGAGGCGCGGCACATTCTGTGGCAGGCGCTGCGCGACTACCACGCCGACGGCGCGACGGTCCTGGTCACGAGCCACTACCTCGAGGAGATCGAGGCCCTCGCCGAACGCGTGGTCGTGATCGGGTCCGGCAAGGTGCTCGCCGACGACGCCCTGGCCGCCGTTCTCGCCCGCGTGACCATGCGCCGGGTCTTGCTCGATCTGCCCGGCGCGAGCGACCGGCAGGTCGCCGCGCTGCCCGGGGTGACGGCCCTTCAGCGCACCGGCGACCGGTACCGGCTCCTGGTGTCCGACGCCGACCAGCTGGTCCGGACCCTGGTGCTCGACGGCGTGCCGTTTGCCGGGCTCGAGGTCCGTGGGGCCTCGCTCGAGGAGGCATTCCTTGCGCTGACGTCGGCCGACGCGGGTGCCGAGCCGGGCGGGCCGGTTCGCGAGCCGGGTGCCGAGCCGGGTGGGGCGGCTGCTGAGCCGGGTGGGCCGGTTCGCGAGCCGGGCGGGCCGGGTGCCGAGCCGGGTGGGCCGGTTGAGCCGGTAGCCGAGCCGGTCGCCGAGCCAGAAGTGAGCACGGCGAGCGAGCCGGAGTCCGAACCGGTGCACGCGACCGCGACCGGGGCGCGCTCGTGACCGCCGTCGGACAGGCCTCGCTTCGCGGTCCGCGGGTCTCGCGAGGCCCGCGGGCTCCGTGGCGGCTCGTGCTGCTGCACACCCGGTACCAGTTCCTGGAGACCGTGCGGGTGCCGATCGCGGTGATCGGCAACATGCTCTTCCCCGCGCTCGCGATGGTCTTCTTCGTGGTGCCGCAGCACGAGGTCGCGGGCAACCCGGTGTTCGCGACGGCCGCCGTCGGGCAGCTCGCGATGTTCGCGGTGATGTCGACGTGCCTGTTCACCTACGGCGCGGGCGTCGCGGAGGACCGCCAGCAGGCGTTCGACCCGTACGTGCGCACGTTGCCGGCGGGCGCGGGGCCGCGGCTGGCCGGGCGTGTGCTCAACGGCGGGATCTTCGTGCTGCTCGGGCTCGCGCCGCTCGCCCTGATCGGCTGGCTGTTCACCGCGGCGACCCTCACGCCGGGTCAGCTGTTCGCCGGGCTCGCCACGATCCTCGCCGTCGCGCTCCCGTTCCTGCTAATCGGGATGTCGATCGGGTACGCGCTGTCCGCGAAGGCCGCGCTGCCGGTCGTGCAGGTCGTGCTGTTCCCGATGTCGTTCGCGGGCGGGCTGTTCCTGCCGGCCGAGATGTTCCCCGGCTGGCTGAACGCGTTCTCCCAGTGGCTCCCGAGCCGCGCCGGGAGAGACCTGCTGATCCAGGCCCTGACCGGGCACGAGGCCTACGCGATGGCGATCCCGGTCCTGGCCGGGTGGACCGTGCTGTTTGCGGCCCTCACCGTCGGGGCCTACCGCCGCGACGAGGGGCGTCGCTTCCGCTGACGGACCACCGGCCGGAGTTCGTTGAGAGCGGTGGGTTCGCACCCGCGATCAGCCCGTGGTGCTCGATGGGTCAGTCTGGCGGCGCGTACCTGGCGACGTGCTCACGCGCCGATTCCGCGACCTGAGCCAGCAGGTCGGGCCGCTGGTCGATCGCCCATCGCACGAGGTCGAGCGCATCGAGGAGCGCAAGGTTCTCCAGCGTTTCGCTGATCTCGTCGAGCGAGATGCCGTAGCCGTGCGCGAACGCCAGCAGTTCCAGGTCCGACGGGTCGTTCTGCACGCGGTGCGCCGTGAGGAGACCGACGAAGTCCAGGAACGGCGCCGGTCCCGTCCTGGCCGACCCCCAGTCGATCAAGACCGGCGCCCCGTGCTCCGGAACGAGCAGATTGCTCAGCGCTAGATCACCGTGGTTCAGGCCGAACGTGAAGTCGGTCGCCTGAAGGTCGGTGAGCCGTGCGCGCACGCTGCTCTGCCGACCCAGTTCGTAGACGCCGAGCCCGATCAGGGGGTCCGTCGTCACGAGCTGGTCCACGTTGTACTGCAGGTGGTCTCGCCACGCCTGCGGCAGGTCGTGTCCGAACCGCGAGAAGAGGGCGTCCGGGGTCTGGTCCGCGGCCGGCGGGGGCGTCACCGGTACGACGAGCGGGTGCAGGCGGGGACGCGCCGATCCGCCGCAGACTGCGCACAAAAGCGCCGACTGCGCACATCGGATGTGCGCAGTCGGCGCCGATGTGCGCAGTCTGGCGGATCAGGCGGTCGGGGGTCAGGTGGGGGGATCGGCTGCGGCGGCGGCGCGGGCTGCTGAGGGGAGTGCCGACACGATGCGGTCCAGGGCCGTGTCGTCGTGGGCTGCGCTGACGAACCAGGCCTCGAAGACGCTCGGGGGGAGGTTGACTCCGCCGGCGAGCATCGCGTGGAAGAACGGGGCGTGCCGGTACACCTCCTGCGCCTGGGCGGCGGCAAAGTCCCGGACCCCGGCCGACGACGCGTCGGGGCCGAAGAACACGCTGAACAGGTTCCCGGCGCGCTGGATCCGGTGCGCGACACCCTCGGCGGAGAGCGCGGCGGAGACCGCCGCGCTGAGCCGGGCCGCGACGTCGTCCAGCCGGGCGTAGACCTCCGGGCCGGCCGCGCGGAGGGTCGCGAGGCCCGCCGCGGTCGCCACCGGGTTCCCGGACAAGGTTCCCGCCTGGTAGATGGGCCCGAGCGGCGCGAGCTGTTCCATCAGTACCGCGGACCCGGCGATCGCCGCGACCGGCAGCCCGCCGCCCACGACCTTGCCGAACGTGAACAGGTCGGGCGCCCAGCCCTCGACGGCGCCCTCGAGCCCCCACCAGCCCGCCGGCCCGACCCGGAAACCGGTAAGCACCTCGTCCTGGATCAGCAGCGCGCCGTGCGCGCGGGCGATCCGCGCGAGGCCGGCGTTGAACCCCGGCAGCGGCGGCACGACGCCCATGTTGGCCGGGGATGCCTCGGTGATGACGGCCGCGATCTGGTCCCCGCGCTCGGCGAAGGCCGCCTCGACGGCGGCGAGGTCGTTGTACGGCAGCACGATCGTCTCGGCCGCGGTGGCCGCGGTGACGCCCGCCGAGCCGGGCAGCGCGAGCGTGGCGACCCCCGAGCCGGCCTGCGCGAGCAGCGCGTCCACGTGCCCGTGGTAGCAGCCGGCGAACTTCACGATCAGGTCGCGGCCGGTGACGCCGCGCGCCAGGCGGACCGCGGTCATGGTCGCCTCGGTGCCGGTCGAGACGAGCCGGACCCGCTCCGCGGCGGGCACCCGGCGCAGGATCTCCTCCGCGAGCTCGGTCTCCCCGGGGGTCGGCGCGCCGAAGGACAGGCCCTTTGCGGCCGCCCGCTGGACGGCGTCGACCACGCCGGGGTGGGCGTGGCCCAGGATCGCGGGCCCCCAGGAGCAGACCAGGTCGACGTACTCGCGCCCGTCGGCGTCGGTCACGTACGGGCCGCGCGCGGACACCAGGAACCGGGGCGTGCCGCCGACCGAGCCGTAGGCGCGCACGGGGGAGTTGACGCCGCCGGGCAGCGCGGCCCGGGCGCGCGCGAACAGCTCGGTGGACCGGGCGGGCGCGGAGGCCGCCGTGAAGTCGATCATCGGGCACCCCCGGCCGGGATGGCCGCGGGTTCGCGGAGCCATCCGGCGAGCTCGGTGGCCCAGTACGTGAGCACGAGGTCGGCGCCCGCGCGGCGGATGCTCACTACGGACTCCTCGATCGCGCGTCGCCGGTCGATCCAGCCGTTCGCGGCGGCCGCCTCGACCATCGCGTACTCGCCGGAGACCTGGTAGGCCGCGACCGGGACCGAGCTCGACGCCGCGACGTCGGCCAGCACGTCGAGGTAGGCGAGCGCCGGCTTGACCATCACGACGTCGGCGCCCTGCTCGACGTCGGCGGCCACCTCGCGCGCCGCCTCGCGCCGGTTCGCGGGGTCCATCTGGTAGGTCTTGCGGTCCCCGACGAGCGTGGAGTCGACCGCCTCGCGGAACGGTCCGTAGAACGCCGACGCGTACTTCGCCGCGTAGGCGAGCACCAGCACGTCGCCGAAGCCGGCCTCGTCGAGCGCGTCGCGCACGACGCCGGTCTGGAAGTCCATCATCCCGCTGAGCCCGACCAGGTGGGCGCCCGCGCGGGCCTGCGCCAGGGCCATCTCGACGTACCGGTCGAGGGTCGCGTCGTTGTCGACGACCAGCTCGCCGTCGGGCCCCACGCGCAGCACGCCGCAGTGGCCGTGGTCGGTGAACTCGTCGAGGCACAGGTCGGCCATCACCACGAGCCGGCCGCGGGCCACCGCGACGGCGTCGGCGATCGCGACGTTGAGGATGCCGGCCGGATCGGTCGCACCCGAGCCGGTGGCGTCTCGCACGAGCGGGACGCCGAACAGCATCACGCCCGCGAGGCCGGCGTCGGCCGCCTGCTCGACGGCGGCGCGCAGGCTGGCCCGGGAGTGCTGCACGACGCCGGGCATCGAGGCGATCGGCGCCGGTGTGGTGAGCCCCTCCTTGACGAACACGGGCAGCACGAGGTCGCCCGGGTGCACCCGGGTCTCGGCCGCGAGGGCGCGCACCGCCGGGTTCGCGCGCAGGCGGCGCGGACGATTGCGCCGGTCGGGGGACTGTGTGCTCACGGGTGTACCTCGGAGTCGTGGTGGGCGTCGGGAGAGTTTGCAGAGCGTGGCGCCGGCGTGACGGCGGCGATCAGGGCGGTGACGACGGCGTCGGGCACGGGCCGGGTCGCGACCACGCCCGCGGGCAGCCCGAGCTCCGCGGCGACCTCGGCCGTGCGCGGGCCGATGCAGCACACGACGCTCGACGCCGGCAGGGTGACCTGCTCGGCGAGGCGCCGCGCGACGCTGGCCGAGGTGAGCAGGACGGCGCCCACCCGGCCGGTCGCGAGGTCCGCGAGCAGCTCGGCGGGCAGCGGCGCGGCGGGCCGGTTCGTGTAGGAGACGACGACGTGCGGGTGCCAGCCGCGCTCGGTCAGGCCCGCCTCGAGCGTCGGCTCGGCGAGGTCGCTCTGCGGGACGAGCACGCTCGCGCCCGGTTCGGTCGGAGGCCAGTCGGCGAGCATCCCGCGCGCGGACTGTTCGCTGACCGGGACGAAGTCGGCCTTCACCTGAGCGCGGGCCAGCGCGGCGGCGGTCGCGTCGCCGACGGCGGCGACCCGGGTGCCGCCGGGCCGGGCCGTGCGACCGGCGTCCACCAGCTCGGCGAGGGTCTGCCCGGAGCGGTGCGCGGACGCCTGCAGGCTGTCGACGGTGAAGCTGCTGGTCACCGCGATCCAGTCGTACCCGCCGCCGGCGATCCGCGCGGCGGCGTCGTCCATCGCGGTCGGGTCCGCGGGGGCGCCGATGATCACCAGCGGCGCGGCGACCGGGTCCGCGCCCGCGCGGCGCAGCGCCTCGAGCAGCGCGGCGGCGCGGTCGGGGGAGCGGGGGACCAGCACGCGCAGGCCGGCGAGCGGGCCGGCCGGCGGGGCGGCGAGATGGGTCATCGAACGATGCCCTGCCGCGGCCCCAGCTCGGCGAGTTCCGCCGCGCCGTCGGCCAGCAGCAGGTCGGCCAGATCCGCCCCGAGCCGCTCCGCCACCGCGAGCCGCGCCCGCGTCGATGTGTCAGCCGCAGCGCGGTCCCCGGGCCGCGCAGGGTCTGACACGTCGGGGGGGAGGGGGACGGTGAGGGTGCGGCGGAGCTGGGCGGTGCCGTCCGGGCGGCAGACGACGGCGTCCAGCGCCAGCGCGCCGTCGAGGATCCGGGCGTGCGCGCCGACCGGCGCGGCGCAGCCGGCCTCGAGCCGGGCCAGCAGCGCGCGCTCCGCGGTCACCGCGAGCCGGGTCGGCGCGTGGTCCACGGCCGCCAGGGCCAGCGCGAGCGGCGAGCCGGCGTCGGCCACGTCCGCCGCGCGGGCCTCGACCGCCAGCGCGCCCTGGCCGGGCGCCGGGGACATGATCGCGGGATCGAGCAGGTCGGTCGCGGCGTCCAGGCGTCCGAGGCGCGACAGCCCCGCGGTCGCCAGCACGACGGCGTCCAGGTCGCCCGGCGCGACCCGGCGCAGGCGGGTGTCGACGTTGCCCCGGATGTCGACGACGACCAGGTCGGGCCGGGTGGCCCGCAGCTGGGCCGCTCGTCGCGGGGAGCCGGTGCCGACCTTCGCGCCGCGCGGCAGCTCGGCGAGGGTCAGCCGGTCCCGGGCGCACAGCGCGTCGCGCGGGTCCTCGCGCTCGGGGACGGCCGCGATCACCAGGCCGTTCGCGACCCCCGTCGGCAGGTCCTTCAGGGAGTGCACCGCGACGTCGCACCTGCCGTCGAGGAGTGCGTCGCGCAGGGCGGTGACGAACACCCCGGTGCCGCCCAGGGCGACGAGCGAGCCGGTCAGGCGGTCGCCCTCGGTGGTGATCCGGACGAGCTCCACGGCCAGGCCGCCTGCGGCCGCCAGCTGGTCGGCGATCATCCCGGTCTGGGTGAGGGCGAGCGCGCTGGCTCGGGTGCCCACCTTGACGGCGAGTCGAGCGGGGGAGGGCATGGGCTCAGTCTGCTCGTCCGGCGCTGCGATGTCGAAATGCGTGATGCTCGCCACTATTCGAACTGACACTTTGTCAGGTCGACCGGCGAAAAGGTCGCGTGCGTCACTATGTGGTGCCCGCGATTCGCATCAGCGGATTGTTCTGACGGATTGTCAGCAACATTCCCGGCCCATTCACGCGCGGGTCGGCGAGGGGGCCGCGACGTCGTCGGGCACCAGTCGGCGCCCTGCCGCGCGGGCGTCCGCGACGACGGCCGCGAGGCCGTTGCCCGCGACCCAGGAGCCGCACACCGCGAAGCCGGGCAGGTCGCGCGCACCGGCCCGGACCGCCTCGACCGCGGCCCGGTGGGCGGCGCTCGGCTTGGGCAGGGACTGCGACCAGCGCACCCGCGCGAACTCCACCACGCGGGACGCGTCCAGCGGGACCCCGAGCAGCGTCGAGGCGTCGCGCAGCGCGAGGCTGGTGAGGTCCGCGGGGCTGAGCCCGGCGACGTCGCCCGCCGCGTCGCCGCCGGTGCCGGCGCTCGCGTAGGACAGCCGGACCACATGCCGCCCGGGCCCGGCCGCGGCCGCCAGCCAGGCCCACTTCGCCGTCGCATGGGTGAGCGCCTTCGCCCGCACGCCCGCCACCCCGGCGGCGACCAGCACCCCGGTGCCGCGCGGCGCCGAATCGAGGGCGGGCTCGTCCAGCACGAGCGTCGCGAGCACGACGTCGGCGCCCGCGTCGGGCCGCACCTGGGCCAGGGCCGGCACCAGCGGCGCCAGCAGGTCCGCCGCGGCCGGCCCGGGCAGAGCCAGCACGAGCCGCCTGGCCCGCAGCACCCGTGCCGGCTCGCCGGCGGTGGCCGGCGCCACCCGCACGAGCCACCCCCCGGCCACCCCGGCTCGCACGGGCCGGTTCGCAGCCGTGCCACCCGGCTCGGCGACCGGCTCGCCACCCGGCTCGGCACCCGACGGATCGCGCTCGACCCCGATCACCCGGGCACCGGTCTCCAGCCGGCCACCCCGGGCCACCAGGTCCCGGACCAGCGAGTCCACCAGGCCATGCACGCCACCCACCAGGCCGGCCACGGCCGAGCCGGCCGGCGCGAGCG
>NZ_DATCNW010000186.1:0-7486 GCF_036565025.1 Pengzhenrongella sp. | reverse complement strand
GCGGTGATGATCGTGACCCGCCGGTCGGCCGCACGGCAGCGGAGCGCGAGCGGGGTGAAGTCGGCGTCGGCCGAGAGGATCACGAACTCGTCGTACCGGGTCTGGGCGCTCAGCGCGTCCACGGCGTCGAGCACGAGGTTGATGTCGGCGCTGCTCTTGCCCTGCTGGGTGAGCGACGGGCAGTCCACGACGGAAAACCCTGCGCGGGTGAAGTTGGGGCGGAACTGGGAGAACACCGAGGGGTTCAGGTAGCAGGAGCGGACCAGGAAGCGCCGGGTGAAGTCGCCGTCCGCGTCCGTGCCGTGCTCCAGGCCGGTGAGCCAGTGGGCGGGGGAGCTGGCGAAGGCCTCGGCGGCGCTGGGGTCCAGGCGCTGCAGACCGATGTACACGTTGTCGAAGTCCACGAACAGGGCGCACCGAAGTCGGCGTCCGCCCTCTGGGTTGTCGATAGTTGTCACAGAGGCATCATCCTCGCCTCTGAGCGGAACCGGAGCGCTGGTCGGCTCAGCCCGACGTCCGGCGATACGCCTTGACGGCATTGTTCACCGTGGGGAAGAAGTGGTCCGGCCCGAACCGCGCGCCGACGCCGAACTTGACCAGGCGGTCCTTGATCGGGCCCTTCATCTCGGCGAAGACCAGACTGATCCCTCGCCGGTCGAGGTGGTCGTCGCGCTCGATGAGGTCGTCGTGCGCGGTCGTGTCGATCCCGGTGATGGGCTCCAGGGTAGGCGCGAGCCCCCGCCGGGCGCCCGGCGGGGGTCGGCGTCAGCGCGAGCCGCCTATCGCTGATTCGCTCCCGCGACGAGTCGGAGCGACCCCATGGTCGCCCTCAAGACCAGGCCGATGTAGACGACGTCGAACACGCTGCACAGCAGCCCGATGCCGAGGATGAACGGCGAGCCCTCGATCACCCCGAACAGGATCGTCGGCGCGAGGGTCCCCACCCATTTGGCGACGGCGATCAGCAGGCTCTGCCCGCGCAGGCCGCGCCGGGCCACGAACATCGCGATGAACAGCCCGGACATGAGCAGGTTCTGCAAGAACGCCGCGTACCTGGGTGCGAGCTCCCAGTCGAACTCGACCACGAACAGCCACTGCACCACGAAGGAGGCGACGAAGAACAGCACCCCCCAGCCGACGAACATCGCGCGGGAGACGAACTGCGAGAACTCGGAGCGCCCGAAGCGGACGTACGTGTAGACGATGACCGTGTCCGCAAGCGCCCAGACGATGTTGACCACGGTCTGCGCCGCAAACGGTTCGGTGAGGCCGTGGACCGCGTAGATCGCCTCCCACGCGAAGTTCAGCGCCAGCGCGGCGATCGGGATGGCGTAGGTCGCGTCCCGGAACCCGACCCTGATGGCGTCGGTGTAGACGAGCGTCCAGGCGAGCCCGCTGAGCAGGGTCAGGAACAGCATCATGACGACTCCCGAGATGTTGTCCGGCGATCGTGGCGGACACCATCGTCGCTCGGCCGACCCTCGATCGTGGGGGTTTCGCGCAGGTCACGTAGGCTCGAACTCATGCATTGCTCGTACTTCGCCGCGGAGCGGTGCCGCTCCTGTGCACTGATGGAGCAGCCGTACGACGAGCAGCTCGCCGCGAAGCAGAGCCACGTCGCCCGCGCGCTCGACGACCGGGGTGACCTGGCCTGGTTGCCGCCGTTGGTGAGCCGGGAGTCGGGCTTTCGGAACAAGGCGAAGATGGTGGTGGGCGGGACCGCCGCGCAGCCGATGCTCGGGATTCTCGACGCCGCGGGGCGCGGGGTGGACCTCCAGGACTGCGGCCTGTACACCCCCGCGATCCATGCCTGCTTCCCCGTTCTCGCCGATTTCATCTCGCGGGCAGGGCTGACCCCGTACGACGTTCCGGGGCGGACCGGGGAGCTCAAGTACCTGATCGTCACCGAGTCGCCCGACGGCGAGCTGATGCTGCGCTTCGTACTGCGCTCGCAGGAGTCGGTCTCCCGGATCCGCAAGCACCTGCCCGAGCTGCTGGCGGCGTTGCCACAGCTGGAGGTCGTCAGCGTCAACCTGCACCCCGAGCACAAGGCGACCGTGGAGGGCGAGCGCGAGATCGTGCTCACCGCGCAGGAGACCTTGCGGATGCGGGTCAACGGGCTCGACATGTACCTGCGTCCGCAGAGCTTCTTCCAGACCAACACTGAGGTCGCCGCGGCCCTGTACCGCCGGGCGCGCGACTGGGTGACCGAGCTGGCGCCGGCGTCGGTCTGGGACCTGTACTGCGGCGTCGGCGGTTTCGCGCTGCACTGTGCGGCTCCCGGGCGCGACGTGCTCGGGATCGAGATCAGCCCCGAGGCGATCGCGAGCGCGGAGCTGAGCGCCCGCGAGGCCGGGCTGGAGGGTCTCGACTTCCGGGTCGGCGACGCCACCGCGTTCGCGGTCGGGGCGAGGCAGGCGCCCGAGCTGGTGATCGTCAATCCGCCGCGTCGCGGGCTGGGCGACGAGCTCAGCCGGTGGTTGGAGGCGTCGTCCGTGCGGCAGGTGATCTACTCCAGCTGCCACTCCGGGTCGCTGGCCCGCGACCTCGCCGCGATGCCCTCGCTGCGACCGCGCCGCGCGCGCCTGCTCGACATGTTCCCCCAGACGAGGCACTACGAGGTCCTGACGCTGCTCGAGCGGGCCTAGCCAAGAATTCGCGGGACGCCGCGCGATGGGGTGTCCTATGCTGCGTTCGCGTCGTTCTTGGACGTCTCGGATCGTTGGTGGTCCGGCGTCTCCCGTTGTCGGCGCATCCGCTGTAAACGGTCTCCTCGTTGTTCGGGGAGCCTGCGGGGCAACCCAGCACGGCCGTCGGGTCGGCGCACCCCGGCTCACCGGCTTTGTGGCTCACGCCCCGTCGGTGGTCCCGCGTCGGCCCGGCGGGCGTGTGCACCCGAGCTTCTCCGACCAGTCGCAAGAGCAAGGAAGAACACATGGCCCGCGTCGTGGTGCAGGAATACGAGCGGGCGGTGCTGCACAGCTTGGGGGCACCCGCGCGGGTGCTCGGGCCGGGCCGGCACCGCTTCTGGCGTCGCCGGACCGCGTTCGCGCTCGTCGACCTGCGCCCCTCGCTGCTCAAGGTCGCCGGCCAGGAGGTGCTCACGGCCGACGGCGTCGGCGTGCGGGCGTCCGTGGTCGTTCGCTACGCGGTCACCGACCCGCTGCGCTGGGTGCTCTCGGGCGACGGCGAGGCCTCGGGCGTGGAGTGGCTGTACCTCGCGGCTCAGCTCGCGGCGCGCGACCTCGTCGGTGGGTCGTCCGCCGAGGAGCTGCTCGCGACCCGGTCGGCAGCGGGCGAGTTCTTGGCGCCGCGCGTGCGGATCGAGGCGGAGCGCGTCGGTGCCGAGATCGAGGCGGTCGACCTGCGCGACCTGTCGTTCCCCGGTGACCTGCGGCGCACGTTCGCGTCGGTCGCCGTCGCCCGTCAGGAGGCGGTCGCCTCGCTCGAGCGCGCGCGTGGCGAGACCGCGACCCTGCGCTCGCTCGCCAACGCGGCGCGCGTGCTCGAGGGCAACCCCGCCCTGCGGGAGCTGCGCTCGCTGCTCGCGGTGGAGCGCACCGGCGGCACGGTCGTGCTGACGGTTGCCGGTGCGGACGCGGCGCCGGTGTGAGCGGCGTACCCGAGATTCGGAAGGTTCTGCTCGCGGCGCGCGCAATTTGTTCCCATTCCTGCCCGACGGCGGCGGCGAGCCGGGCGGCGGATCCGGTCGGACGGGGCGCAGGCATCGTCCTG
Source organism: Pengzhenrongella sp. (assembly GCF_036565025.1). NCBI lineage: Bacteria > Bacillati > Actinomycetota > Actinomycetes > Micrococcales > Pengzhenrongella > Pengzhenrongella sp. Next base: position 3,751 of record NZ_DATCNW010000186.1, on the reverse strand, counting down.
ATGTAAAGAACTCTTGACACGATGTATGGGTAGCATTACGTTCGTCCATGTCAGGTTTGTTAGACATGGGAGTCGAGAGATGTCGTTCCAAGAGAAGCGCGCGTGGATCTACGCCGTGATCACGGCCTGCGTGCCTGCGGTCTACTTCGCGTTGATCCTCGGCAGGGCTCGGAGCACCGACGTCGCCGAGGTCGCCTACATCGGGCCGATGCTGACCGCCATCGTCGTCGCGATCGTCGTGAACATCGTCGCGGAGATCTTCGCAGGGATGGCCTCGCCGAAGGACGCCGGCAGGAAGGACGAGCGCGATACCCAGATCAGTCGGCGTGGCGAGCGGGTCGAGTACTACGTCCTCGTCGCGGGAGTGATCGCGGCTCTCGGCCTGACCATGGTCGAGCTCGACTATTTCTGGATCGCCAACGCGATCTACGGAGCGTTCACGCTCTCGTCGCTGTTCGGGGCGGTGGCACGAATCGTCGCGTACCGCAGGGGCCTGTAGCCATGGTCAAGCCCACCAAGGTCACGAACACGATCCGAACCTTGCGATTCACGCACGGCGAGATGACGCAGGCCGACCTGGCGGATCGGGTCGGCGTGACCCGCCAGACCATCATCGCCATCGAGCAGGGCCGGTACTCGCCGTCCCTCGAGATGGCGTTCCAGATCGCGCGAGCCTTCGACGTGCCGCTCGACGACGTCTTCGGGTACCCGCACACCCAGGAATAGCTCACCGCAATTCACCCGGCGCACGAGGAAACCCACCTCGTGGCCTTCGACGCCCCACACCCAAAAATAGGAGCACCGAGATCATGACCTCATCCACGCGCCTGGCGAGAATCACCGGCATCCTGTACCTGATCGTCGCCGTCTTCGGCGGCTTCGCCGAGTTCTTCGCACGCGCCACCGTGTACGTCCCGGGTGACGCCACCGCGACGGCCGCGAACGTCGTCGCGAACTCCGAGCTGGTCCGGATCGGCTTTGTCGCCGACCTCGTGCAGACCACGGTCTTCCTGTTCGTCGGGTTCGCGTTCTACCTGCTGCTGGGCCACGTGAACAGGAACGTCGCTCGCACGATGGTGATCTTCGTGGCCCTGAGCGTCGCGATCCAGAGCCTCAACCTGCTGCACCAGTTCATGGCACTCCTCGTCGCGACCAGCGAGACCTACCAGGCCGCGCTCGGCTCGGACGCATCCGACGCCCTCGTGCTGCTCATGCTCGACATGCACCACTACGGGTATCTCATCGCGCAGATGTTCTTCGGCCTGTGGCTGCTGCCACTGGGGTACCTGGTCTACCGGTCGGGCATCTTCCCGCGGGCGCTCGGGGTCCTGCTCGCCATCGGGTGCGCCGGCTACCTCGTGGACATGCTCGCCAAGTTCCTGGTCCCCGAGGTCGCCGCGACGCTGAGCCCGTTCGTCACCATGCCGGCGGCGGTCGCGGAGCTCGCGATGGTCGGCTGGCTGCTGGTCAAGGGCGTGCGGATCCCCGGCAAGGTCCCCGTCATGGCGTGAGGCGACCGGCTGCGCGCGTGCCGCTGGTGAGTTCGCCCAATTGACGCGAGTTCGTCGGTTTACGCGAACCCGCGCTTGCCGACGCGCGCTGACGATCCGCTGCCCGGCCTGCTGCTCGACGTCAGTGCAGCGCTCTGTGCAGCGAAAGTGCACCAAAACGGCGCATTCACTGCACTCTGGCCGCACTGAGAGATGCACTGAGCCCACTCACTGACGGGATTGACGGGCTGACCCCGGCGTCGAGCTCGCCGGCTACTCGCGCGTCGGTCGGCCAGCGAGCCGGAAGCCAGCCAGCGAGTCGGCCAGCGAGCCAGTCGGCCAGCGAGCGGGTCGGCCAGCGAGCGAATCGGCCCGTGAGCCAGTCAGCCCACGAGCCGGTCGGGCCCGTGGGCGAGCCGGTCGGGCCAGCGAGTCGGCCAGTCAGTATCGAGTTCGTCACTTATCCGTGAGTTCGTCGGTTTCGACGGGCGAACTCGCCTCGAAAGGGCGAACTCGAGCGGCTGCCGGAGCTTGGGTCAGCCGCGGATCCGGTCGTAGAGGAGGCAGATCGCCCCGGACTGCGTCGTCGACAGGTCGGTGAGGGCCCAGGACGAGGCGGGCACGCCGTCGTCGAACAGGCGGGCGCCGCCGCCGACCAGCTCGGGGCAGAGCGTGATGCTCAGCCGGTCGAGCTCGTCGGCCTCGAGGAGGTGCCTGAGGATGCTGACGCTCGCGAGCACGATCAGGTTTCCGTCGCCTCGATCGCGCAGCCGCCGGACCTCGGTGGCCGGGTCCGTGGCGACGATCCGGGAGTTCGACCACGTCGGCTGCGTCAGGGTCGTGGAGAAGACGACCTTCTCGACGTCGTCGAGCCACGTCGCGAAGGCGCGGTCGCGCGGGTCGGCGTCCTCGTCGTGCGCGACGGGCGGCCAGTAGCCGCCGAACCCCTCGTAGTTCTTGCGCCCGAGCAGCACGGTCGTCGCCGAGCTCGTCACGCGCACGAGGTGCTCGCGCGCCCCGTCCGAGATGGCGTGCGGGACGATCCAGCTCATGTCGTACTCGCCCGCGCGGCCGTTCACGCGGCCGTCGAGGGAGAGTGCGATGTTGCCGATGACCAGGCGGCGGTTGGTGTCGGGGCTTGCCATGTCAGCTCCTTTGCCGGGCGAGCGGGTGGGGGGCGCGGTCCGATTCGATCCTGGATGCCTGGTGCGTCAGCCGCCCAGGAGCCCCCCGAGGCCCCCGCCGCGGTTGCCGCTGCTGGCCTGGGTGCCGCCCTGGATGACCGACTCGCTCGGCTGGACGAGGACGTAACCCTGGCCGCCGAACGCCATCTGGAACGTCTCGCCGCTGCCGCCGCGGAGCATCGACTTGATGCCGCCGGTGTCCACCCGAAGGTCCATGGTCACGCCCGCGGTCCACAGGACGACGGCCTGCGCGTCACCGAAGGTCGGCGCGGTCGCGACGTCGAGGGCCACCGGCTCGCCCTCGGTCGTGATGGCGACGTAACCCGTGCCGCGCAGCGACACGTTGTACAGCCCGCCGGTCATCGCGGCGCCGCGGGCCTGGATGCGGTGGATGTCCCAGTCGATCGAGGAGGAGAAGGCGAGCACGTTGTGACCGTTGACGGAGATCGCGTCGTTCTCCAGGTACATGATCTGCACCTCGGAGGCGAGGTCGGCGACGAACAGCTCGCCTTGCCCCGAGCACTGCATCATGTCGACGCCCTCGCCGGTGACCGCAGACTTGAACATCTTCCCGAGGCCGCCCGCACCCTTGTTCTCGAAACGGACATCACCCTGGTAGGCGACCATCGAACCGGTCTTCGCCCACACCGGGCCGTAGCCCATCTGGATCTTCAGGAGCTTCTTGTTCTGCAGCGAGAACGGGTCCTCGGAGGTGTTCTCCTTGAAGTCCTGGAACAGCGATCCGTGGATGGCCATGTCTGTCGCCCCTCGTGCGTCGTTGTCGGCTCGGCCCCGATCGGCCTTGGTCGAAACACTAATGACGCGGGCGGCGTCGTGAGTACGCTTTGCGAACACCTGGCGAGCAGTTCGCCGCCGGACCGGATTGAGGAGCGGACATGGGCTTCCTGGACAAGGCAAAGGCCGCCGCGAACGAGCTGGCGGCGAAAGCGGACACGGCGCTCGGCAGCGCCGGTCTTGGCGGTCCGTCATCGGGCGGGGGTGACTCCGAGAAATACTTCCGCGACCTGGGCGTGCTGGCCTACCTCGAGGCGAGCGGCCGGCCGGCTGCCCCGGAGG
>NZ_DATCNW010000185.1:0-4025 GCF_036565025.1 Pengzhenrongella sp. | reverse complement strand
GTCCGAGCGTTGACGTCCTATAGGACGTCAACGCTCGGACGTTACGGGTTTTGGGGGCTGGTTGGTCGCGCGGGCCGGGTAGGGGGTCGGCAGGGGAAGTCCGTTGCGGGCCAGCACGTGGCGCGCGACGTCCGGGTAGTCGGTGATCAGGCCGTCGACGCCGAGGTCGATCAGCCACTGCATGCTCGCGTCGTCGTCGATGGTCCACGGGATGACCTTCATCCCGGCCGCGTGGGCCTCGCGGACCATCGTCGCCGTCGTGTACGGCACGTAGCCCGGGTCGGTGATCTTCCCGTTCTGCGGGTCGCCGGCGACCGGTGAGATCGCGTCGGCGTGGAACGACTTCGCCGCGGCCACCAGCGAGCCGCCGAAGTCGTCGATGTCGATCCCGCCGAGCCACGGCGACGCGCCCGGCCGCCCGGCCTGGAGGAACTGCTGACCGTTGGTCAGGGCGATGATCGGCAGCGCCGGCTCGACCTGACGCATCCGCATCAGGGAACCCCAGTCGAAGCTCTCGATGGTCACCTGCCGGAGCATCCCCGCGCGCCGGACCTCCCGCGCGGTGACCTGGACGAACTGCTCGCGCGGCGCCGTCTGCTCGGGCGCCCCGGCCTCGACCTTCGTCTCGACGTTGAGCTTCACGCCCGTCGCATGGCGCGCCTTGACCAGGGCGAAGACCTCGGACAGCAGGGGCATCCGCGAGCCGGGTGCGACCTGCTGGCCGGGGAACTGCACCTGGGCGAGCGAGCCGCAGTCGATGGTGCGGACCTGCGCGAGGGTGAGGTCCTTGATGTACGTCGTGCCCGGCACGTACGGGAACATCGGGTCGCCGGGGTACGCGGGCGCGGTGTCGACGCACTTCGTCGAGACCGGGTCCCGGTCGTGGGTGACCACGGCGTACCCGTCCTTGGTGATCTGCACGTCGAGCTCGAGGGTGCTGACCCCGAGGTCGAGGGCTTTGCTGAACGACGCGATGGTGCTCTCGACCGTGAGACCGATGCCCCCGCGGTGGGCCTGCAGGTCGAAGGCTCGCGCACATCGCCGGCGCACGGGCCACCGAGATCACGTCCGGCACGGTCCAGGTCCGCCACCCGGGCGCCGCCGACTGGACCACGCTGCCGTCCACCCAGACGGGGCCGGGCGCCTACCGCGCGGCGCTCACCACGACGGACGCCGACGCCGGCACCTCGTACGACCTGCGCATCACCGGCGACGACGCGGCCGGCGGCCACATCGAGCAGACCAGCTCGACGGCGTTCGCCGTCGTCGGCTCCTGACCATGCCCCACCCCGCTTCCCCTCGGATGAGAAGAGCTCCCATGTCCAGCGCAGCCCTCCGCGGTCGCCTGCGCGGCACCGCCGCCATCACCGCGGCACTGCTCGGAGGTGCGCTCGTGCTGGCCGCCGGCTCAACTGCCCAAGGGTTACCGGTCCACCCGGGGCCGGTCGTCGCCCCGAGCAGGGCGTGCTCGACGCCGGCGAAGGGCACCTTCGCCTGCCTGGCCACGTTCCGGTCCCAGGCCGCCGCGCGCCGCGCCGGCAGCCCGGTGAACACGGCCGGACGGGCCGTCCGGTCCGCCGGGGTCTCCCCGCACGCCGTCGCAGCGCCGACGACGGGCTACGGGCCGGCCGACATCAAGAGCATCTACGGCCTCAACACCGCCCTCGGCGCCGGCCGGACAGTCGCCATCGTCGACGCGTACGACAACCCGAACGCCGAGAAGGATCTCGCGACCTTCCGCTCCGCCTACAAGCTGCCCGCCTGCACGACGGCGAACGGCTGCTTCCGCAAGGTCAACCAGCGCGGCGGCGGGACCCCGCCGGAGCCGGACGCCGGCTGGGGGGTCGAGATCGCGCTCGACGTCCAGGCCGTCTCCGCCGCGTGCCCGCTGTGCAAGATCATGCTCGTCGAGGCCGACAGCGCCGACTCGGTCGATATCGGTCTCGCCGTGAACCGGGCGGTGACCCTCGGCGCGAAGATCGTCTCGAACTCCTACGGCGGCCCCGAGTACAACGGGGTCCTCGCCGACGGCAAGAGCTACTACAGCCACACCGGCGTCGCGATGGTGGTGTCCTCGGGCGACAACGGTTTCGGCGGCGCGTCGTTCCCGGCCTCGTGGAGCAAGGCGATCGCCGTCGGCGGCACGACGGTGACGAAGACCAGCACCACCTGGCAGCACACCGCGTGGCAGGGCGCCGGCAGCGGCTGCTCGGCGTGGGTCGCGAAGCCGACCTGGCAGAAGGACCCGAACTGCCTGATGCGCACGACCACCGACGTCTCGGCGCTGGCCGACCCGGACACCGGCTTCGCGGTGTACGACACCTACGGGCTCGAGCAGTTCGGCATCACGCCGGGCTGGCTCGTCGTCGGGGGTACCTCCCTGGCCGCGCCGCTCATCTCGGGGATGATCGCCCTGGCCGGCAACGCCGCCTCCCTCGGGTCGGCGTCGTACCTCTACGCGCACCGCAGCGGGCTGCGCGACGTCGTCGGCGGCAACAACGTGACCTGGCAGGACTGCGGTGGGGACTACCTGTGCAACGCGCTGCCCGGCTACGACGGCCCGACCGGCCTCGGCACCCCGAAGGGGGTGTCGGCGCTGTGAGCCGCTGGCGCTACCGGCCGACGACGTCCTGACTCGCTCGCCGGACGTGCTGGGTGGGCACCTGCAGCGCCTGCGGGTGCGGCGGCGGCCAGGTGAGGCTGTCGTAGACCGCCCTGCGCGCCGCCACCTGGTCACGTCGACCGTCGATCGCGGCCGTCAGTGCACGCGGCAGATCGACCGCGAAGAAGTCGAGGGTCTGGGCGGCGATGGCCCGCACGATCGGCTCGATCATGATCCGTTGACGATCGATCTGGGCGGCCGGGTCCCGTTCCTTGCGGAGCACCTCGAACTCCTCGTCCTGGGTCAGCTCGATCCAGGTCTGCAGGACGACCGGCCCGCCCGCCTCCAGCGGAGCAAGGAACCACCGCTCCTGGGCGCTGCGGGCCTCGTAGCGACGGACCTCGGCGGCGAAGTCGAACGGCTCGCCGTTGCCCGGTCGCAGTGATCCCGCGTCGAGGGTGTCGATCGGGGTGAGCCCGGGATCGTCGCGGTCCGGCCAGTAGTTGAGCAGGTCCGCGTGGCCGTCGACCTGCACCGCGACATGGTGTCTCGTCGTCGCGTGCGACACCTCCCGGATCCGGGTCGGGCGGCGCGTCCCGACGATCTGGGCGGCACGTTCCTGCTCGCGCAGCCGCGGCGGCTCCACCCTGACCTCGTCGCTGAGCCCAGCGACGAGGTCGCCGGTGGAGGCCGCGAACTGGTCGGCCGACATTTCCTGCACCCGCCGCAGGGCCGGGCCGAGGATCTCGGCATCGAGATGGGCCGACAGCGGCTGGCTCTCTCGGTGGAACGTCAGGAACAGTCCCTTGGGCATAGTCGAGAGCGTAGGGGCGGGGCCCCTGGTCTCGCAGGTCATTGGTGGCGGGAACGGTTACCGCAAAGGGCATGAAAGGCGCATTTCGGAATGCCGCTGTTCATCGATGTGCGGTGACACCGTGAATGCGTCGGGCCGAGATCACACCGTCGCGAAACGTGCCGCGGATCGGGCCTTGCGCTTGGCGGCCTCGGCCTCGCGGTCCTTGGGCGGCGCGGTCGTCACGAGCGCGTCGAGCAGGTGCTGGGTGGCGTGCGCGATCTCCGCGACGGCCCGGTCGAACGCCTCGTGGTTGGCCTGCGACGGCGTGGTCGTCCCGCTGACCTTCCGGACGTACTGCAGCGCCGCCGCGTTGATCTCCTCGTCCGTGACGTGCGGCTCGAAGTTGTGCAGGGTGTGGATGTTTCGGCACATCCTGCGAGATTACGCCGGGCGCCGCCGGGCGCCAATGAGCTCTGTGGACCTGCTGGTCAGCCTGGAGGGCAGCCGCAGCTCTCCCGCAGGACCAGCTTCACGGGGAGCTTTCGAGACTTCGGTGGTTCATCGGGATGTTCGATGCGATCCGTGAGGAGTTCCACCACCGTCACACCCATTTCCGGCATCGGCTGG
>NZ_DATCNW010000184.1:0-19669 GCF_036565025.1 Pengzhenrongella sp. | reverse complement strand
ATGCCGGGGGGATCGGGCCGAGGCGGGCGAGCTGGGTGACGTGGGACGGGTTGAGCTCCTCGAGGGAGTTCGCGCCGAGCAGCCGCATCGTGCGGGCGACCTGCTCGGACAGGATGGCGATGGCGCGGTCGACGCCGTCCTCCCCGCCGGCCATCAGCCCGTACAGGTAGGCCCGACCGATCATGGTGAACCTGGCACCGAGCGCGATGGCCGCGACGATGTCGGCGCCGGACATGATGCCGGTGTCGAGGTGCACCTCGAGGTCCTTGCCGACCTCCTTGACGACCTGCGGGAGCAGGTGGAACGGGATCGGGGCGCGGTCCAGCTGGCGTCCGCCGTGGTTGGACAGCGTGATCGCGTCCACCCCGAGGTCGGCGAGCTTGTGGGCGTCGGCGAGGTTCTGCACGCCCTTGACGACGACCTTGCCGGGCCACTGGTCCTTGATCCAGGCGAGGTCCTCGAAGGTGACGGTCGGGTCGAACATCGTGTCCAGCAGCTCGGCGACCGTGCCGGACCAGCGGTCGATGCTCGCGAACGCGAGGGGTTCGGTGGTGAGGAAGTTGATCCACCACGCGGGCTTGGGCAGCGCGTTGAGCACCGTCATCGGGGTGAGCGCGGGCGGGATGGACATGCCGTTGCGCTTGTCGCGCAGCCGGGCCCCGGCGACCGGGACGTCCACGGTGACCAGCAGGGTGTCGTAACCGGCCTTCGCGGCCCGCTCGACGAGGGCCATCGACCGGTCGCGGTCCTTCCACATGTACAGCTGGAACCAGTTGCGGCCGCGAGGGTTCGCCGCCTTGACGTCCTCGATCGTGGTCGTGCCCATCGTGGACAGCGAGAACGGGATGCCGGCCTTGGCCGCGGCGTGCGCACCGGCGATCTCGCCCTCGGTCTGCATCATCCGGGTGAAGCCGGTGGGGGCGATCCCGAACGGCTGCTCGACGTGTCCGCCGAGCACGTCCCAGCCGGTGGCGACCTTCGAGACGTCCCGCAGGATCGAGGGGTGGAACTCGATGTCCTCGAACGCCTGCCGGGCGCGGGCCAGCGAGATCTCGGCCTCCGCGGCGCCCTCGGTGTAGTCGAACGCAGCCTTGGGGGTCCGCCGCTTCGCGATCGTGCGCAGGTCGGCGATGGTCAGCGCAGCGTCCAGGCGACGCTTTTTCGCGTCCAGTTCCGGCACCTTGAACTTCATCAGCGGAGCGAGGTCGCGGATCTTGGGGATCTGTCGTTGAACCATCGTTGGTTTCATCCTGTTCTTGTGATCCACATAGCCGCGAGCCGAAACGGTGCACGGTTCGCCACTCGGGACTGCGTTCCACGCGGCGATGCACGTGGGCGCCGACCGGGACGAATGTCCCGACAGCCGCACTGTCTCGAGCGTCTCACGGTGGCTGGGGCACGGAGCTGTCGAAGGTGGTGATTCGGAGGTGCGCGAGCGACGTCGGTGTCGCTCGGGCGAGGAATTCACGTACTGGTCCGTCGATCCGGTTCCAGACCGCAGGAACCGCTCGACGCCGACTAGGACCAAGGTCCCCGGACCATACTATGGTCTTACCAAGAGTCGCAACCCCGACTGGTCGGTCTTGGGAAGAAATGGCTCGTCTGGCGCACCATTCCTTCCGGATCTTGCACCGAGGACGGCGTACGGTCGGAGACCGTCGCCGTTGGGCAACCCGATGCGCGCTCGTACGAACCAGATCCGAGGACTGACATGGACGTCACCCGCCTGCCCCGTCGCGACCTTGCGCTGACCGCCGTCGGCGTCGGCGCCGCGCAGTTCGGCAACCTGTACCGCCCGTCGACCGACGCCGAGCTCGAGGGCGCCGTCCAGGCCGCCTGGGACCAGGGCATCCGGTACTTCGACACCGCCCCGCACTATGGCCTCGGCCTGAGCGAGCGACGGCTCGGGGCGCTGCTGGGCCAGTTCCCGCGCGACGAGATCGTCGTCTCGACCAAGGCCGGGCGCCTGCTGCGGCCGTCCCCCGAGACCGCGCACCTGCGCGACGTCGCCGGCGGCTTCGACGTCCCGGCGGACGTGCGCCGCGAGTGGGACTTCTCGGCCGCGGGAGTGCGCCGATCCCTCGAGGAGAGCCTCGAGCGCAGCGGGCTCGACCGCTTCGACATCGTCTACCTGCACGACCCCGACGACCACGGCGCCCAGGCTCGCGAGGCGGCGTTGCCCGAGCTCGCCCGGATGCGCGACGAGGGGATCATCGGCGCGATCGGGGCCGGCATGAACCAGTCCGCGATGCTCGCCGACTTCGTGCGCGACGGCGACATCGACGTGGTGATGCTCGCCGGCCGGTACACGCTGCTCGAGCAGAGCGCGCTGGACGACCTGCTGCCGCTCGCCGTCGAGCGCGGCGTCGGCGTCGTGATCGCGGGCGTCTACAACTCCGGGCTGCTCGCGCGGCCCCGCCCGCCGGCCGACGCGCGGTACAACTACCAGCAGGCACCGCCCGAGCTGCTCGCGCGGGTCAACCGGATCGCCGACCTGTGCGAGGCCCACGGGGTCACGCTGCCCGACGCCGCCGTGCGGTTCGCCCTCGCGCACCCGGCCGTGGTCTCCACGGTGATCGGCGTGCGCACGCACCAACAGGTGACCCAGGCCGCCCAGCGCGCCGCGACGGACGTCCCGGTCTCGCTGTGGGCCGACCTGGTCGCCGCGGGCCTGCTCCGAGCGGACGCCCCCGTTCCTACCGCGGTGCCCGTGGCGTGAGCCCGGACGCCCCGGACTCCGCGGGCGTTCGGGACGCCCAGTAGGATCCGTCCGGGAACCTGAACTCCGCGACGGACGCCGGGAACATCTCGGTGGAGTACCCGGGCTTGGTCGGCAGCACGTACCCCGCCCCGGCCCCCGCCGGGTGCTTTGCGACCACGCACGGGTCGGTGAAGTGCTCGTGCAGGTGGTCGACGAACTCGGTGACCCGGTCCGTGAGGTCCCCGGTGACCGCGACGAAGTCGAGCACCGAGACGTGCTGGACCATCTCGCACAGGCCCACGCCGCCCGCGTGCGGGCACACCGGCACCCCGAACTTCGCCGCGAGCAGCAGGACGGCGATGATCTCGTTGAGGCTCGCGAGCCGCCCGGTGTCGAGCTGGAGGAAGTCGATCGCCTCCGCCTGGAGGAACTGCTTGAACATGACCCGGTTGTGGCAGTGCTCGCCGGTCGCGACGCCGATCGGCGCGACGGCGCGGCGGATCCGCGCGTGTCCCAGCACGTCGTCGGGGCTGGTGGGCTCCTCGATCCAGTGCGGGTTGAACTGGGCGAGTGCCGCGACCCAGGTGATCGCCTCCTCGACGTCCCACACCTGGTTGGCGTCGATCATGAGCTTGCGGTCCGGGCCGATGACGTCGCGCGCGATGCCGAGCCGGCGGACGTCCTCCGCCAGGTCCGCGCCGACCTTGAGCTTGACGTGGCCGTAGCCGTCGTCGACGGCCTCCTGGCACAGGCGGCGCAGCTTCTCGTCGCTGTAGCCGAGCCAGCCGGCCGACATCGTGTACACCGGGTAGCCGGTGGCCTCGAGCTCGGCGATCCGGTCGGCCTTGGTGGGCTCCGCCTTGCGCAGGATCTCGATGGCCTCGGTCCGGGTCAGCGCGTCCGAGAGGTACCGCAGGTCGGCGACGTCGACGAGCTCCTCAGGCGTCAGGTCCGCGAGCAGGCGCCACAGCGGCTTGCCCGCGAACCGGGCGACCAGGTCCCACGCGGCGTTCAGCACGGCGGCCAGCGACAGGTGCACCACACCCTTCTCCGGTCCGAGCCAGCGCAGCTGCGAGTCGGACGTGAGCAGGCGGTACAGCCCGCCCATGTCGGCGGCGATCTCCGCGACCTCGAGCCCGACGAGCGCCCGGGCCTGTTGGATCGCGGCGGCGGCGACGATGTCGTTGCCGCGCCCGATGGTGAAGGTCAGGCCGAAGCCAGCCAGCGGCGCACCGGCGGTGTCCAGGCCGTCGGTGCGCAGCACGACGTAGGCGGCGGAGTAGTCGCCGTCCTTGTTCATGGCGTCCGAGCCGGCCGCGGTGAGCGACGTCGGGAACCGGACGTCCTCGACCTCGACGCTGGTGATCACGGGCATGGTGGGCTCACATTCTTCCGGTTCGTGGCGGGTGGTTCGCCGGCTCGCGGCCGGCCGGGAAAGTAGGTGCGCTCGGCGGTCCCGGCGAGCACGGCGTCGCGCGCGCCCGGCTCGAGCTCGCCGGCGATCGCCAGCACGGCCGCGAAGGCGTGCCGGTAGGAGGTCGCCTCAAGCAGCGCGAACGGCCAGTCGCTGCCCACCATGAGCCGGTCCGGGCCGAAGACCTCGAGCGCGTGCTCCACGGCGGGGCGCAGGTCGCCGACCTCCCAGCCGGGCCCGGCGGCCGTGTTGAGCCCGGAGATCTTGGCGACGACGCCCGGCGCCGCGGCGGCGTCGGTGATCAGCGCGCACCACTCGCGCCACGCGGTCCGCCGCCCCGAGCGCAGCGCCGCGAGCGGCGGCTTCGCGAGGTGGTCGACGACGAGTCGCAGCCCGGGGTGCCGCGCGGCGAGCACGGGCACGTGCGCGAGCAGGGCCGGGTTCTCGGCACACACGTCGAACGAGAGGCCGCGCGCGGCGAGGAGTTCGAGCCCGTCCGCGACGGCAGGGCCGATCAGCCAGTCGGGATCCGGCTCGCGGTGGATCAGGTGGCGCACCCCCACGACGGGAGCGGGGGAGTCCCGCCAGTCGTCGAGCAGCCGGGCGGCCTCGTCGGGCCGGTCCAGCGGGACCCAGGCCACCACCCCGGCGACCCGCGGATCGCGCGCTGCCTGGGCGAACAGGTTCGCGGTGTCGGCCAGGTTGTCGGCGGCCTGCACGAGCACGACGGCCTGGGCGCCGAGCTCGCTCAGGTCCGGCTCGGCATCGGCCATCGCGAAGGCGCGGTCCAGCACGGTCAGGTCCGGGGTCAGCCAGGGGTAGCTCGCGGTCGCCGGGTTCCAGACGTGCAGGTGCGCGTCGACGAGCCGTGGTGTTCCGTCGGAGATCACTCGGCGACTCTAGCGTCATCTGATCTATCTGCGTGCGACCGGAGGTGCTATCGACATGCCCGCGCGTGCACAGGGATCCAGCGGAATCGAGACATCTGATGTATGAGCCCATCGCCCACATGCCATGTGAGGTTTATAAAGCTGGGGAGACGACTGATGGCCAGGCCGTGCTCTCAGGGCGCAGGAGGGTGCGAGGGAATGTCTTGGCAGCACCGGCCACAAGACCGACCCTCCGGGGCGGCAGGTCGGTATGAAGCGTCAACCCGGCACCACACAACCCGTGGGTCTGGCCGGGACCGTCCCGCCGCAAGACGGGACAGCGGCATGAGCGCCCTACGAGCCTCAGCCGCAACGGCACTGCGTTACCTTCCACGACGGACGAGGCGTACTTCAAGAAGCTGTGGTTCTGGTCGACGCCGCAGGCTTACTGCCTCGACGGTCGCACGGACACGAAGTGCATCCCCTTCTCCGAGTGGGGTCGGGCATGGAGCAGCGTCAAGAACGGCTGATCAGCCGCCGCATCTCGGCCGCCCTGTTCCGGCGGCCGAGTCGTGCGGCGCACGGGCGCGCTGGACAACCTGTGAGGGCCGCGCCGTGATCTTCTCCCGCCGGGTCCGCTGGACCGTCGGCGCCGCGATGGTGCTCGGCCTCGCGTTCATCTACGTGCCGCTCGGGATCGTGCTGATCAACTCCTTCAACGTGAGCACCGTGTTCGCCTGGCCGCCGCGGGGGGTTCACGATGCACTGGTGGTCGAGCGCGCTGGGCAACCACGCCGTGCGCTCCGCGGTGCTCACCTCGGTCGAGGTCGGTCTGATCGCGACCGGTGCTGCGCTGGTCCTGGGGACCCTGCTCGCCTTCGGCCTCGGCCGGTACTCGTTCTTCGGCCGCCAGACGCTGTCGCTACTCGTCGTGCTGCCGATCGCGCTGCCGGGGATCGTCACGGCGCTCGCGTTCCGCACCGCGTTCCGGACCGTCCTGCAGATCGAGCTGTCGATCTGGACGGTCGCCATCGCGCACGCGACCTTCGCCATGGTCGTCGTGTACAACAACGTCGTCGCACGCCTGCGCCGGATGGGCACAACTCCCGAGGAGGCGTCGATGGACCTCGGCGCGGACACGTTCACGACGTTCCGGCTGGTCACGTTCCCGCTGCTGCGCGGCGCGATGCTCGCCGGCGCACTGCTGGCGTTCGGCCTCTCCTTCGACGAGATCGTCGTGACGCTGTTCACTGCGCCGCCCGGGGTCACGACGCTGCCGATCTGGATCTTCCAGAACCTGTCCCGACCGAACCAGGCGCCGGTCGTCAACGTGGTCGCGGCGGTCCTGGTGGTCTCCTCGATCCTGCCGATCTACCTGAGCCAGCGGCTCGCCGGCGAGTCGACCGCCAGCGGCCGGATCTGACCGGCTCGTGATTGGCACGGTCAGCGGGCGGCCGTACGGTGGAGCCATGCTGACCAGCGCCGGCCTGCTGCTCTACCGCCGGACCGACCAGGGCATCGAGGTGCTTTTGGGGCACATGGGCGGGCCGTTCTGGGCGAGCAAGGAGAAGGGCGCGTGGTCGATCCCCAAGGGCGAGCACCCACCGGGGGAGGATGCGCACGACGCCGCCGTGCGCGAGTTCACCGAGGAGATCGGCCGGCCGCCACCACCAGGGCCGGAGATCGCGCTCGGCTCGGTGCGCCGGAGCGGGGGAAAGGTTGTGACGGTGTGGGCGCGTGCCGGTGACCTCGATGCGACCGCGATCACCAGCAACACGTTCGAGATGCAGTGGCCACCGCGATCGGGGCGGCGCCAGGTGTTCCCCGAGCTAGACCGGGCTCAATGGTGCCCGCTCGCCGAAGCACGGGAGCTCATCGTGGTGGCGCAGGTCGAACTTCTCGACCGGCTCGAGGCCGCCCTCGAGGCCGCCTAGGTCGTCCAGGTTGGCGATCGTGACCGCCGTCGATGATGTCCGCGCCGCGCTCGCGGCCGCCGCCGACCCGCAGCGCGCGGTCGCGCAGGCCCGGTACCTCCAGACCGGCGTCGGCGGCTATGGCGAGGGGGACCGGATGCTCGGGGTGAGCGTGCCGGTCAGCCCGTCGACGTCGCGACGTCGAGCACGACGTACGTGCACGTCGTGCCGCCGCCGCCGGTGGCGCGCACGGCGCTCAGCGACCACCCCTGGCTGCGCGCCACGAGCGGGTGGAACCACCCGCAGGTCAACCTCGAGGTCGGTGGCGGGCCCATGCGGCTCGGGGCGACGACGTACGAGAAGGGCGTCGGCGTCGCGTCGCCGTCGGCCGTGGACTACTACCTCGGCAGTCGCTGCACCGGCGCGAGCATGACGATCGGTATCGACGACGCCGGGCGGGGTGGCGCCGGCGGGACGGCGACGTTCACGATCCTCGGCGACGGACGGACGCTCTATGACAGCGGCGTGATCGCCCAGGCCGAGACCAGGGACGTCGCGGTGGACCTCACCGGCGTCGACGTGGTCTCGTTCCAGGTGGGCGACGCGGGCGACGGCGGTGGCAACGACCGCACCGACTGGGCGGACCTCACCGTGTCCTGTTCTTCGTGATCGAGGTGACGGCGGCGCGCTGCACCGGCAGCCTGCCCGCCGTCGCCGGTGGCCGACGGTCGGCGCGCCACGCGTCGAACGCGGCCACCGGCAGCGGCCGGGAGAACAGGTAGCCCTGCGCGACGTCGCACCCGAACGCGGCCAGGGCGTCCAGCGCCCCGGCGGTCTCGACGCCCTCGGCGACCAGGGTGAGGCCGAGGTTGTGACCGAGGTCGACGATGCTGCGCACGATGAGGGCGTTGCTGGGGTCCTCGGTCATCGTCATCACGAACGACCGGTCGATCTTGAGCTCGCTCACGGGCATCGTCTTGAGCTGGCCGAGGCTCGTGTAGCCGGCCCCGAAGTCGTCGATCGAGATGCGGATCCCGAGCCTGGTCAGCTGGTCGAGCAGCCTGAGCGCTCGCACCGGCTCGGTCATGATCGCGGTCTCGGTCACCTCGAGCTCGAGCAGCCCGGGCGCGACCCCGTGGGCGTCGAGGAGGCTCGCGACCAGGCCGGGCAGGGCCTCGTCGAGCAGGTTGCGGGCGGACAGGTTCACCGAGACGGTCAGCGGCGTGCCAGCGTCGGACCAGGTCCGGATCTGGCTGAGCGCGGCGGCGAGCACCTGGGCCGTGAGCGGTCCGATCAGCCCGGTGTGCTCGGCGAGCGGGATGAACTCGTCGGGGAAGACGAGCCCGCGCTCGGGGTGCTTCCAGCGCACCAGCGCCTCGGCGCCCACCAGCCCACCCGTGATGATGTCCACCTTGGGCTGGTAGTGCAGGACCAGATCCCCGTGGTCCAGCGCCCGGCGCAGGTCACCGAGGAGGGCCACCTTGGCCGGTGAGTGCTCGTCGATCGCCGGGTCGTAGGCGAACACGCCGAGGTTCTGGGCCTTCGCGACGTACATCGCGATGTCGGCGCGCTGCAACAGCGTGGTCGCGTCATCGCCGTGCTCGCCGGACAGCACGACGCCGACGCTCGCCTCCACGTCCAGATCGACGCCTTCGACATGGAACGTCGTCTCGAGGGCGGTCCGGAGCGTGCCGGCGATTCTGGACGCCTCGTGCACGCTGCCGACGTCGGTCAGCAGGACGGCGAACTCGTCCCCGCCGAGCCGGGCGACGAGATCGCCGTCGCACACCTCCGCGGCCAGCCGGGTGCCCACCTGGGTCAACAGCTCGTCGCCGTAGTGATGGCCGAACGTGTCGTTGATCTCCTTGAACCGGTCCAGGTCGATCAGCAGCAGCCCGGTCCGGGAGCCCACCGGCGCGTCCGAGCGCAGTTCGTGCGTCAGGCGCTCGGCGAGCAGCGTGCGATTCGGCAACCCGGTGAGGGTGTCGTGCCGCGAGTCGTGCAGGGTGCGTGCGCGTTCGACGTTCAGCTGCCGGCGGTGCCCGCCGGTGATCGAGGCGAGCGCGGCAACGAGCAGCAGCCCGGCGAGGAAGACCACCGGGGTGAGGCGGCGTGCGGTCGCCTCGAGGTGGCGCAGGTGCTCGAGCTCGAGCAACGCCGTCTTGTGCTGGTCCCTCGCTGCGGAGGCGACCGCGTCCTGGATCTCGTCGATCGCGGGGTCAGCCTCGCCCAGGTCGATGGCGGCCGCGGTCGCGGTGTAGCCGCGATCGGACGCCGCGAACTGCCGATCGATCGCATCGAGGTAGTCCCGTTGCCGCCCGAGAACCCGCTTCACCAGGCGGCGGTCGCCGGCATCGCCGTCCCGCCGGACCTCGGCCAGCGAGCTGAAGACGTTGCTGGCGGTGGTGTCGAGGCGTTCGCGGACGGCGTGCGCCGGTTCCAGCTGGTACAGGCGCGCGAGCGACTCCTCCTCGATGACGGCCATGGCGGCCCGGGCGTAGTCGTCCGAGATGGTGCTGGCCCGCACGGCCCGCTCGGCCGCTATCCCGGTCGCCTGCGAGGACCAGACAGCGAAGGCACTCACCGCGAGCAGGACCACGACGATGCAGACGCCGGCCCGCCCGCTGCGGGTGGCGACCAGCAGGTCGGTGTCACCGCTCGCCCGAGCCGCACGCGCCGGCCGGCCGAGCGAGTTGGCGGTCATCGTGGTCCTTGCGTGAGGGCTCGAGTCAGCTGAGGTCGATACTCGGCCTATCGGCACCGCTCCGGCTCTGCTGAGCCGATCGGCGGGTGAATCCACTCCAGGCGCAGGTCGCACGGGCTCCCGTGGCCCGGGCGGGCGGCTAGAGCCGCGGGTCGATGTGGACCTTGGGCCCCTGCCCTGCGTCGGCGGGGCGCCAGCCGCCGAGCACGGCGCCGACCCGGTCCAGGCCGACGGTCGCGGCGACCAGGGGGCTCGGATCGACGGCTCCGGAGGCGTACTGCTCGATCGTCCCGTCGAGGCCGGCGGAGGCACTGAGGATGCCTACGGCGGTGACGTCCTTCAGCGCGAGCGAGCGCGTGTCGATCATGCTGGGGCTCCCGGCCAGCCCGACGTAGACGACCCGCTTGCCCGGCTCGACGAGCTCGAGAGCTCGCGAGGGCAGCCCGGGTGCGTTCGACGCATCGACGACGGCGGCCCACGGCAGGTCGGGGAGATCGCCGTCCGCCCACACCCCGGCGAAGCCGAGGGTTCGAGCGAAGGCGAGGGACCGCTCCGAGCGGCCCAGCACGTGCACCTCGGCACCTGCGGCGCGAGCGAGCTGCGCGACGAGCAGGCCGATCGTCCCCGGGCCGAGGACGAGGACGCTGTCGCCGGGGGAGAGGTCGGCGCCGCGGACCGAACGCAGCGCGTTGCCGCCCGGTTCCACCAGGGCGCCAGCCACGGCGTCGACCTCGTCCGGCAGTGCGTGCAGCGCGCTCACGGGAACCAGTAGCTGCTCGGCGAGCGCCCCCGGCCAGCCGCCGCGGATCCCGATCTCGAAACGGCGCTCGCACACGTGGTGCAGGCCGGCCGCGCACCGCCGGCACGCGCCGCATCCCAGCATCGTGTCGCCGGTCGTCCGGCGCCCGAGCCAGCGGCGATCGACGTCGTCGCCGACCGCCGAGACGGTGCCGCACCACTCGTGCCCGAGCCGGATCGGGTAGGTGGCCTGCCCGGAGTGCAGGTACGACATCTCGCCCGTGAAGAACTCGACGTCGGTCCCGCACACCCCGACCCGATCGATGTCCACGACGACCTGGCCGGGCCCGGGGACGGGGGCGGGGACGTCCCGGACCGCGAACTCGCGCGGGCCGGTGAGCACGAACGCCCTCATGCCGAGGCTCGGGTCGTCACGCGGAGGGCTCCGGTGCCCGGTGGCCGCCGATCGTCGCGCGCAGGGCGGGCAGGTCCTGGACGAGCACGGCGAGCGGGGTGCGGTATGCGAGCGCGCTGACGCTGACTGCGCCGCTCGGGACGGTCGGCGAGGCGAGGAAGGCGGGCACGGCGAGGCAGTTGACGCCGGGTTCGTTCTCCTGGTCGTCCACGGCGTAGCCGGCGTCCCGGATCTGGCACAGCGCGGCATGGAGCGCCTCGGCACTCGAGACCGTGCGACCGGTCGGTCGCTCGAGCGCGCGCGGCCCGACCCAGGCGCGCACCGCGGCGAGGTCGCCGAGCTCGTAGGAGAGCAGGAGCTTTCCGACGGCGGTGGCGTGCGCGGGGTTGCGACCGCCGACCACCGAGGTGAGCCTGATCGCGCCGACCGGCGGATCGACCTTCGCCCGGTACACGACCGAGCGCCCGTCGAGCACGGCGTAGTGGGCCGTCTCGCCGTAGCGCCGGGCGAGCTCGGTGAGGATGGGCTGCACCCGCAGGTGATCGGGGCGCGCCTCGTGATGGGCGAACGCCAGCCGCAGGAACTCGTCGCCGAGCACGTAGTGCCCGCGGGTGTCCTGGTGGGCGAAACCCGCCCGGCGCAGCGCGACGAGCGCCCGGTGCACGGTGGGCTTCGGGTTGTTGGTGGCGCGGGAGAGCTGGTCGAGGCCGATCCCGTCGCCGTGCCGGGCAAGCTCGGTGAGTACGGCCAGGACCCGGTCGGATCCGACCAGACGCTCCTCGCGCGGCGCTTCCGCGGGTTCGCCAGGACGAGTACTCTGCATAATATTCCGAATGTTAGATCCTCATTCCGACAAATGGAAGATGGCTCAGTGGCGGAACAGCGTAGTTCCCAGTGGTACGCCAGCGCCGACCGCAACGCGTACATCCATCGCGCCTGGATGCGGCGGGGCCTGCCGGCCCACGCGTTCGACGGTCGCCCGCACATCGCCATCGCGAACACGGCGTCCGACCTCACCCCGTGCAACTCGCACCTGAACGAGGTCGCCGAGAGCGTGCGGCAGGGGGTGTACGAGGCGGGTGGCATCCCGCTGAACCTGCCCGTCGTCTCCCTCGGCGAGACGCAGGTGCGCCCGACCGCCATGCTCTGGCGCAACATGGCCGCGATGGCCACCGAGGAGATGCTGCGGGCCAACCCGATCGACGGCGTCGTGCTGCTCGGCGGCTGTGACAAGACGATCCCGTCGCTGCTGATGGCGGCGGCGTCGGTCGACCTGCCCGCGGTCGTGATCCCGGGTGGACCGATGCTGACCGGCACGTTCGCCGGGAAGGCGCTGGGCTGCGGCACGGACGTCTGGCGGCTGAGTGAGGAGGTGCGCGGCGGCACGCTCTCGCAGGAGGAGTTCGGGCGCTCGGAGTCCTCGATGATCCGCAGCCGGGGCCACTGCAACACCATGGGCACGGCGTCGACGATGGCGCTCGTCGCTGAGGCGCTCGGCATGATCATCCCCGGCCTTGCGGGCACCCCGGCACCGGACAGCCGCCTGCTGGAGGCGTCCCACGAGACGGGCCGCCTGGCGGTCGAGCTCGTCGCGCAGGGGCGCCGCCCGAGCAGCATCCTGACCAGGGGGTCGTTCCAGAACGCCATCGTCGCGCTGGCCGCGATCGGGGGCTCCACGAACGCCGTCGTGCACCTGCTCGCCATCGCCGGCCGGGCGGGGATCGAGCTCACGCTCGACGACTTCGACCGCATCGGTGCAGGGGTCCCGCTCCTGGTGAACCTGCAACCCGCCGGGAAGTACCTGATGGAGGACTTCCACCGCGCGGGCGGGCTGCTCGCGGTGCTCCGCGAGGTCAAGGACCTGCTCGACCCGACGGCGCTCACGGTGACCGGCAAGCCGCTCGTCGACCACCTCGACGACGCGCGCATCTGGGACCCGGAGGTCATCTCGATCCGCTCCGCACCGCTCCAGCCGGACGCCGGGATCGCGGTGCTGCACGGGAACCTCGCGCCGGGCGGCGCGCTCGTCAAGCCGGCGGCGGCCACTCCCCGGCTGCTCAAGCACCGCGGCAAGGCCGTCGTCTTCGACACGATCGAGGATCTGCACGCCCGGATCGACGACCCGGACCTCGACGTCGACGCCGACTCGGTCCTCGTGCTGCGCGGCTGCGGTCCGAAGGGTTACCCCGGGATGCCGGAGGTGGCCAACATGCCGGTGCCGAAGAAGCTGCTCACCCGCGGCGTCCGGGACATGGTCCGGGTCTGCGACGGACGGATGAGCGGGACGGCGTACGGCACGGTCGTGCTGCACGTGACCCCGGAGGCCGCCGCGGGCGGCCCGCTCGCCCTCGTGCGGACCGGCGACTACATCGTGCTCGACGTCGAGGCCAGGCGGATCGATCTCGACGTGCCGGCGGACGAGCTCGCCCGCCGCGTGCCCGACACCGCCACGGTCGCCGGCTTCGCGGCCCCGAGCCGGGGCTGGGAGAAGTTGTACGTCGATCACGTGATGCAGGCGGACACCGGCGCGGACCTCGACTTCCTGGTGGGGTCGAGCGGGGACCAGGTCAGTCGCGAATCGCACTGAACCCCATCACCTCACACGAGAAGAGACTCCCAATGGGCACCATCGATCGCGCGAAGGCCTCGTTCGGGCTGTGGAGCAACGGCGACTCGCTCGCCGTGGCCCGGGTGCTCGGACGGTCGGGTTTCGACTACGTCTGCCTCGACCTGCAGCACGGTCTGCTGGACGTGGCGAACCTGCACCCGGCGGCGTGGGCGGTGCGCGCCGGGGGTGCGCGGTGCGTGGTCCGCGTCCCGTGGAACCGTCCCGAGTACCTGATGCGGGCCCTGGACCTGGGGGCGCAGGCCGTGATCGTGCCGATGGTCGAGAGCGTCGCGCAGGCGCGGGCCGCCTCGGCCGCCTGCCGCTTCGGGTCCGACGGCGCTCGCAGCTGGGGGCCCGTGTGGGGCGGCGAGGCACCGGCGCCGGCCGAGGCGGACGCGCAGGTGCAGTGCTTCGTGATGGTCGAGACGGCGACCGCGCTCGCGGCCGTCGAGGAGATCGCCGCGGTCCCGGGGCTCGCCGGTATCTACGTCGGGCCGAACGACCTGGCGCTGAGCACCGGCTTCGGCCGCGCCACCTACCGCACCGACCCGGCGATCGGCGCGATGATCGACCGCATCGTCGCGGCGTGCGACGCGAACGGGATCGTGGCCGGCCTGCACTGCGACTCGGTGGAGATGGCCGAGCACTGGTTCGCCCGTGGCGTCACGATGCTCACCTGCGCGACCGACACGGTCATCCTGGAGCAGGGCCTGGTGGCGGCGCGTGACCGCACGCTGAGCGTGTCGGCGCGCCGCCCGAGCTGATCGAGCGGCGCTGACGCCGCGGCACGACCCGTGCCTACGCCTCCGGTGCGTGCTTCGCGGCGGCGGCCGCCTCCCGGGCGAGGAACGATCCGAGCTCGCCGATGGTGCTCATCAACGGTGCGGGGAAGACGACCGTCGTGTTCTTGTCGACCCCGAGCTCGACGAGGCTCTGCAGGTTGCGCAGCTGGAGCGCCAGCGGGTGCGCCATCATGATGTCCGACGCCTCGCCGAGCGCGGCCGCGGCCAGGTGCTCGCCCTCGGCGTTGATGATCTTGGCCCGCTTCTCGCGCTCGGCCTCGGCCTGCCGCGCCATGGCTCGCTTCATGCCGTCCGGTAGCTGGATGTCCTTGAGCTCGACCAGGGTCACCTCGGCGCCCCACGCGGCGGTGGTGACGTCGAGGTTCTCGCGGATGTCGACATTGATGCGGTCGGTCTCGGCGAGGATCTCGTCGAGCGTGTGCTGGCCGACCACCTTGCGCAGCGTGGTCTGGGCGATCTGGTCGATGGCGGCGCGGACGTTCTCGATGGCGATCACCGACTTCACCGCGTCGACCACGCGGTAGTAGGCAACGGCGGACACATCGACGCTCACGTTGTCCCGGGTGATGATGCCCTGTGACTGGATCGGCATCGTGACGATCCGCAGCGACACCTTCTTGAGCACGTCGACCACGGGCACGATGATCCGCAGGCCCGGCTCGCGGGTCCCGCGCAGCCGTCCCAGCCGGAACAGCACGCCCTTCTCGTATTGCTTGACGATCTTGATCGCCATCGGCAGGCCGATGACGGCCAGCACCAGGATGACGACCAGGACGGAGCCCCCGGTGCTCATCGCACGGCCCCGATCGGTTCGCGCGAGGATTCCGCACCCGCGTGGAGAACGATGGACGTGACCATGATGTCCGCCTCCCAACCGGTCCGCCGGGAGGCCCGGAGCAGACCTCCGATCGGCTGTTTCCACGGTACTCCGGACCTGCTGACGTGGCTGCGGGCCGACCCGCCGCGGGTCCTCTCCCGTCCGGGCGCTCGTGGCTCTCGGCTGCGCCGCTAGGCTCTGGAACTGGCGTCAGCACTTCACCTGCGCCCCCGGGGTGATGGATCGGAGCGGCGGAAGTGGCCCGTACCGGAACGAATATTTCGGCTGTTGCGGAATTCAACGTCTCGGTCGTCCTCGATGCCATTCGCCGCCGTCCTGGCGGCATCGCGCGCGGTGATCTCGTCGCCCTCACCGCCCTCAGCGGCATGACCGTCTCGAACGTGTGCCGCCGGCTGGTCGACGCGGGGCTGGTGACCGAGTCCGTGCTGCCGGCCGCCGGTCGCGGCAAGCCGCCGAAGATCGTTCGGCTCGATCCCGACGGCGGCTTCGCGATCGGGGTGCACATCGACCCGGCCGTGGTGACCTACGTCGTCGTCGACCTGGCGGGGCAGGTGCGCGATCACGTCAGCACGCACACCCCGACCGTCCAGCACCCGGCGAGGGTGGTCGGCGAGATGGTCGTCACGATCGAGAAGCTACTCGACGAGTCCGGAGTGGACCGATCGAAGTTGCTCGGGATCGGCGTGGCGGCGCCAGGTCCGATCAACGCCACCACCGGCGTTGTGCTCAATCCGCCCATGCTGCCCAACTGGCACCGGGTGGGCCTTCGCGGCTCGCTGAGCGTCGCGATGGATCTGCCGGTGCTGCTGGAGAAGGACACGACGGCGGCGGTCGTCGCCGAGCTCTGGTTCGCGGCACCGGAGGCCAGCCGCGACTTCGCCTTCGTCTAAGGGTCGCACCGCTCCCGCAGTGACAGGAGGGCCAGAGCAGGGCGGGTGACTGGGGCGGCTCGACGGTGGCGTTCATCAAGGGCGGCACGCACAACTATGAGGCCGTCCATCTTCGACGTCTTCAGCGGGGCCGCGAAGAACATCGACAGCACCTGGCAGTGGGGCCCGACGCAGGTCGTCGGCCACAACTCACTCGGGGATGCGATGACCAAGGCCGTTGCCGACGGGACCGACCTGTCGGCCGCGCTCGCGACCTCGCAGGACGCCGTCGTGTCGGCGATGAAGGCTCAGGCGATACCCGTCACGACCTCGAAGTAGGTCGAACGATGACCGTGGCGCCGGCCCCACCGGCAGTCTCCAGCACCACCACCACGCCCACGGCCACCCGCCGCACTCGACCGACGACGGGCGCGAACCCCCGCACTCGCTATCGACCCGGCGCGCGCCCCCGGACGATCGCTGCCTTCCTGCTGCCGTTCTTCGTGCCCTTCGTGCTCTTCTACCTGGCGCCCGTCCTGTACGCGATCGGCGAGAGCTTCTCGAAGATCGAGCGGTCAGCCGGGCAGTTCGGCACGCAGCGCACGGTCTTCGGTGGCTTCACCCAGTACGAGCGAGTGTTCGCGAGCTCGGAGTTCTGGGCGAGCGTCGGGCGGGTCGGCCTGTTCGGGGTCGTCCAGGTCCCGGTCATGCTGTTTCTCTCGCTGCTGATCGCGCTCCTGCTCGACTCGCGACTCGTGCGGTTCAAGGCCTTCTTTCGACTCGCCGCGTTCATGCCCTACGCGGTGCCCGGTCTGATCGCCGCGATCATGTGGTCGTTCCTCTACCACCCGCAGCTGTCACCGATCGTCTCGCTGCTGGGAGAGGTCGGCATCCACGCGGACTTCCTCAGCCCGGGCAGCATCCTCTGGCCGATCGCCAACATCTCGACGTGGTTGTGGACCGGTTACAACATGATCATCATCTATTCGGCATTGCAGGCGATCCCGCAGGAGATCTACGAAGCGGCACGTCTGGACGGCGCGAGCAATGCGGCGATCGCGCTCCGGATCAAGGTGCCGATGGTCCTGCCGTCCATCATCCTGACGAGCGTCTTCTCCATACATCGGGACCTTGCAGCTGTACTCGGAGCCCGCCGTCCTCGCCCAGATCGCGCCGAGCGTCTCGACGACATTCACGCCGAACATGATGACCTACGCCATAGCGAGCGGAAACAACTACCAAGAGGCGGCAGCCATGTCCGTCGTCATCGCGGTCGCCACCTACATCCTGAGCTTCGGCTTCATGAGGATCACGAGCAGGAAGACAGAACAATGACCGCGACACTGTCGCCGGAAATCAGACCGGCAACGGATCGCGGTCGCGTCCCGAAGAAGTGCGCCGGCTCCCGCGAAAGCCTGGCGGCTCGTATCGGGGCCATGAGCATCCTCGTCGTCCTCACGATCTACTTCCTGATCCCGATCTACTTCCTGATGGTGTCGGCAACGAAATCCCAGGGGGACTTCTCCTCGACGTTCGGCCTGTGGTTCGCGAACTTCCATCTGATCGCGAACCTGCAGACCCTCGTCACGGCGCAGGACGGCATCTTCGTCCGCTGGGCGGGCAACAGCCTGATCTACGCCGGCGGGGGAGCTCTCATCGGCACGTTCTTGTCCGCGCTGGCCGGGTATGCCCTGGCGAAGTTCCGCTTCCGAGGCCGCGACTTCCTGTTCTCGGTCGTCCTCGGTGGCGTCCTCGTACCCTCGGCGGCGCTGGCCCTGCCGCTCTTCCTCATGTTCTCGGCCGTGAACCAGGTGAACACGTACTGGGCAGTCATCCTGCCGAGCGTGGTGAATCCCTTCGGTGTCTTCCTCGCGCGGATCTTCACCACCGCAGCGGTACCCGACGAGATCCTCGAGTCGGCGCGACTCGACGGGCGGGGGAGTTCCGCATCTTCTCGCAGGTCTCGTTGCGGCTGCTGGCGCCGGGCCTGGTGACCATCTTCCTGTTCCAGTTCATCGGGATCTGGAACAACTTCTTCCTCCCGATGGTCATGCTGCAGAGTCAGAAGCTGTACCCGATCACGCTCGGGCTCTTCAACTGGTACTCGTCGGTCAACCAGCGACCGGAGCTTCAGCAGCCGATCATCACGGGATCGTTCGTCTCCGTGGTGCCGCTCATCGTGCTCTTCCTCCTCCTGCAGCGGTTCTGGAAGACGGGCCTCGCCGCGGGATCGATCAAGTGAGCGCTCAGTGCCTCGCGCTCGGAATTCCCGGTGTTCTGGCCGCTTGGATCCGCAGACCTCCGCCCGTAAACAGCGGCGCCTCAGAACGGCGGCGGGTCGTCCGCTTCCGATTTCTGCTCCGGCTCCACCTTGGGTGCGGCCTTGGGTTCCGGGTCGAGCCCGGGTTCGGGTTCGACCTGGGGCAGGTGCTCGTGTCCGGGCGGGGTCGGGGAGTTGTAGCCATAGGTGTGCCCGGTGGGCGTGGTCCAGGTGATCGTGCCGTTGTCGGCGCGGTCGTACGTCCAGCCGGCGTGCGTCTTGAGCAGATGATCCCGGCGACACGCCGGGAAAATATTCTCCGCGGACGTGGCTCCGCCGGTGCCGTCGGGGTTGAACGGCACCCGGTGATCAAGGTCGCAGTGGCGCGAGACGGCATTGCAGATCGGGGACACGCAGTACGGGTCCCGGGCTCGGATGATCTCCGCGAGGTCCTCTGGCGGGCGGTACCGGGTCTTGCCCACGTCCAGCACGGTGCCGGTCTGCGGATCGGTGACCAGCCGCCGCCAGGTCCCGTTCGCGGCGAGGCGCCGGGCGGTCTGGGCGGTGATCGCGCCGTACCCGGCGAGCTGGGCGGGGTCCTCGTCCAGCCCGAGCAGCGTCGCCAGCGACACGGTCACGTCGATGCGGATCTGCCCGGCGATGGCGCCGATGCCGCTGCCCGTACCCGCCGCACAGCGGCTGGCACCAGGCAAAGCCGAGCCCGAGCCCGAGCCCGAGTCCGTGCCGGTCTCGGTGTTGCTGACCGATTCGCGGGTCTCGCCGGCAGCCACACCCGCGTCTGCGCAGGTGCAGCCGCCGTCGCCGAGCAGGGTGGCGGTGTAGGCGTCGGCGCGGAGCTGGTCGAGGGTGCGGGTGTCGCCGGCGCGCTTGGCCTTGTGGGCGGCGTCGCTCAGGGCGGTGTCGATCGCGGTCGCGACGAACGCGGGCAGCACGGACCAGATGCCGGCCATCCCGTCCGGGAGGACCTTGGGCTTGCACACGCGCCGGGTGTCGACCGCGCGCGCGGTGCGCTCCTCGGCGTCGGCGGGGTCGACCGCGATCAGGGCCTTCTGCAGGTCGGCGCGCAGCTGGGTCGGGGTCCGCTCACCCGCCGTGGGCAGCACGACGTCCTCGACGACCTGCGCGACCTGCCACGGGACGTCCTTGAGGGCGGCGACCACGATCTTGGCCTTGCCCCAGTCCAGATCCCCGACCTCCAACGCGTCCCCGGTCGCCATCAGCTCGCCGGCGAGCAGCTTGCTGGCCTCGACCAGCTCCCGGCCGGCCTGCCGGGAGGTACCGAGCCGGGCGGCGATCTCCTCGCCGACGATGCCGGACTGGGAAACCGCGACGGGCCAGGCCGGGTTCATCGCATCGCGCCGGGAGAGCACCTCGATCGCGGCGAGCTGGCGGGCCTTGGCCCAGGACGCGGTCCGTTCCAGCGCGGCGATCTGCTCGACGAGCTCGTAGTCCGGCAGCTGCTCGGAGTCCACCGAGTCGGCCCAGGCCGCCAGGGCCGCGGACCCCGGTGCCAGGT
>NZ_DATCNW010000183.1:0-10607 GCF_036565025.1 Pengzhenrongella sp. | reverse complement strand
GCCCAGCACCTCCGGGACGTCCACCCCGCCGCGGAACGCGACGTAACTGCGCACCCCGGACGTCGGCGCGCCGAGGGTCAGCCGCTCTCCCGCGAGCAGCGCGAACGGCGTCTCCGCGGCGACGACGCGCTTCGCACCGTCCGCGCCGGTGACCTCGAGCCGGACCACCGCCCCGGTCACGGCCAGCACCTGGTCGCTGAGCGCCTCGAGGGTGAGGCCGCCGAGCGCGTTCTCGAGCACGGCCGCGGTCGCGGGGTTGCCCGCGAACCGGTTCGCGCGCCGCAGCGCGCCGCGGTCCAACGCACCGGACGCGACCACGCCCAGCTCGGCGTACCCCCGCCGGCCGAGGTCCTGCACGGTCGTCTGGAGCCCGGGGGAACGGATCACGACGCCGGTCGCGGGCGCGGCTTCGCGGGGCACCACAGGGTCTGTCGCGGCCACGCCGTCGTCGGGCACGCCGGTCACGGGCACGCCGGTCACGGGCACGCCTGTCACGGGCACAACAGGGGCAGTCGCGGCGCGCGTCGCCGGCTCGGCGGCGAGCGCGACCAGGTCGCGTACGGCGCGGAACTGGACCCGGTTCCCGGGTCGGACCAGCGCCGGACTGGCCCGGTCCAGGTCCCACATCCGTGCGGCCGTGCGGCCGATCAGCTGCCACCCACCGGGTGACGCCCGCGGGTAGACCGCCGAGTAGTTCCCGGCGAGCCCCACCGAACCCGCCGGCACGGCCGTGCGCGGGGAGTCCCGCCGCGGCACGGTGAGCGTCTCGTCCTGACCCACCAGGTACGTGAATCCGGGCGCGAACCCGCCGAACGCGGCGGTCCAGACCTGCCGCGTGTGCGCGGCGACGACGCCGTCGGCGCCCAGACCGGTGAGCGCGCCGACCGCGTCGAGGTCCTCGCCGTCGTACAGGGTGTCGATCACGACGAGCGTGTCGTCCCCGGGGACGCTCGTGCTCACGTCGAGCTGCCAGATATGGTCGGCGACCTGTTGCAGCAGGACCGTGGAGTCGGCGCTGACGAGCACCGTCTCGGCCGCCGCGAGCACGTCCAGCTGCCCGATGACGGGGTGCTCGAGCAGCTGGGCCTGCAGGCTGAGCACCTGCGCGAGCGAGTCCAGCTCG
Source organism: Pengzhenrongella sp. (assembly GCF_036565025.1). NCBI lineage: Bacteria > Bacillati > Actinomycetota > Actinomycetes > Micrococcales > Pengzhenrongella > Pengzhenrongella sp. Next base: position 9,484 of record NZ_DATCNW010000183.1, on the reverse strand, counting down.
ACGAGCAGGGCGCGGTCCCCGACGGGGCGGATGGCTCGGATCCGAGTGACCACGGCGCTACACAAAACTCTCGACGCCGACGCCCGCGCCCTGAACGGCCGCGCGGACGGCTCGCGCCATCGCGACCGCGCCGGCGGTGTCGCCGTGCAGGCAGATGCTCTGCGCGTCGACGTCGATCACCGTGCCGTCGATCGCGCGGATCTGGTGGTCGACCACGATCCGCAGCACGTGCTCGGTGATCTGGTCGAGATCGTGCAGGACGGCGCCGGGCTGGGTCCGCGAGACCAGCGTCCCGTCCGGGTTGTACGCCCGGTCGGCGAACGCCTCGGTCACCGTGCGCAGGCCGGCGGACCGGGCGACCCGCTGGATCTGCGAGCCCGGCAGCACCATCAGCGGCAGCGTCGGATCCACCGCGACGACCGCGTCCACGACGGCCTGGGCCTGCACCTGGTGGTGCACGATCGCGTTGTACAGCGCGCCGTGCGGCTTGACGTACCCGACGCTGGTGCCCGCGACCCGCGCGATCCCCTGCAGGGCGCCGATCTGGTAGATCACGTCGTTGGTGAGCTCGCTCGGGGCGATCTCCATGAACCTGCGCCCGAAGCCGGCCAGGTCGCGGTAGCCCGGGTGCGCACCCACGCTGACCCCGGCCCGTTCGGCGGCCGCACAGGTCGTGCGGATCGTGCTCGGGTCGCCGGCGTGGAAGCCGCAGGCGACGTTGACGCTGGAGACCGAGGAGATGATCGCCGCGTCGTCCCCGAAGGTCCAGTTGCCGAAGGACTCCCCGACATCGCTGTTCAGGTCGATCGTGGTCATGGCGATCCCCGTCCGTAGGAAGGTGGTTCATCAGATCCGCAGAAGGCGGCAAGGGTGAGGCCGCAAGTCTCGTCCCCCTCGGTGACGATCACGTTCAGCCTCAGCCCTGCCGCGGAGCCGCCGCCTGCTGCATCGTCGCCAGAAGGTCCGCCCACCTTACAGATTGTTCTACGATTCTACAAGGGACCAGTTCGGACGTCCACCGAGAACGGCCCCCTACCCTCGCCGCTCGGTGCGCCCCCTCCTCATGGGGCAGGCTCGACCGCGGCACCTACCCTCGTCTTGTGACTCGGAGCGCGCGGTCGATATGAGCGAGCTGTTACTGACTGAACGGGAGCGCGAGGCGCCGGCCAGTCTTGGCCAGCAGGACCGCGCGCGGTACGTGCCGTGACTACGGGAGCCGCTCACACAACTCGACTTCACCATCGACGGCGGCTTGCTCAGCGAGAGGCTGCGGACGCTGGAAGTGCCACGACCGGACGTGTTCGGACTCGACCCCTTCGACATGCTCAGTGTGGTCGACCTGGCCTGGCCCGCCGAAGCCGGCAGTGCGCTGCGGCAACTCGCGGGGGTCGAGCCGCGCTCGCTCGGTTGGCCGCTCGCGCCGGGACGACTGCCGCTCTACGTCTGTCAGATGTGTGCCGACCTCGGCTGCGGTGCCATCACGGTGGAGGTAGCGCGGGGTGAGGGGGTCGTCGCTTGGCGGGACTTTCAGATGGAGAACGGCTACACCGAGCAGAGCGACATGATCGACCTGAGTGCGCTGGGGCCCTTCACCTTCGACGCCAACGCCTACCGGACGACGCTTCTACAGCCGACACCCGCCCTCGACGCACGTGAAGAGGAGGAGCACGCGGCACGCGCACAGTGGCGGCGCGGCCGCGGGATACCGGGAATGGTCAACCGCCTACGCGGCAGATAACGCATCACCCGCTGCAAATCGGCTGAACGCCGAAGTAGTACCTCCGTCGCGAGGTAGAGCCCTGGACCGCTCTACCTGGCCGGGCGGGTACTACCTCGGCGCGATGAGTGCAGGTTTGTGAAGAATCGATCGCCACCCACCCACAGGCGGGCATTCCGCGAAACAATCCACAGAATTGTTCCGTGGCTGGCATCATTGTTACTCGTTCGTTGTGAGGCGTCCCCGTGCGCCATCGCTTGAGTGTCGGTGGTCCCGGCTAGAGTTTGTCGCAGAGGAATTCGAAGGAATGCGACGGCAGGGGGCGAGATGGCATTCGACGACAGTCTCATCCTCGCGGAGCACTACGCCGCCGTTCGTGAGCACCTGGACGCGATCGCGCGGGTCGCGCCGCGGGATCTGGACGGTTCGGGTGCGTTGGCGTTGTTCGACGCGGCGTATGAGTTCGGTGACAGGTTCGCCGCGATCGCGACCCGGGCGCTGCCGGTCGTGGAGACCGATGTCGTGTGGGCCACCGAGGCGCGCACGTTCCCGTGGTGGGTCTCCCGCCGGGTGCACATCACGCACTACCGCGCCCAGCGGATGACCCGGTTGGGTCGCGCGTTGCGCGACGAGCTGCCGCTGACCGGGGCGGCTGTCGTGACCGGTGGGCCGGAGCGGCTCACTCTGGACCAGGCGGAGATCCTCACGACGTGCGCGGCGACGAGCCCCGGGCGGCGCGAGGCGCTGTTGGACCCCACGAACGTGTGCGGGGAGCGGTTCCTGCTCACGCAGGCGCACGCCTGGCCGGCGGACAAGTTCCGCAACGCCGTCAAGCGGTGGGCCGCCGCCACGGACCCCGACGCGGACGAGCGGGGGTTCAAGGAGGCGACCGACCGGGAGTACCTGGATATCGCGCTGACCACGGGCGGGTATTTCCTCAACGGGTTCCTGACGACCGAGCACGGCCAGCTGCTGCTCACCGGCCTGGACGCACTCATCCGGACCCCCTCGAAGGACGAGATCCGCACCCGCGCCCAGCTGCGCGCCGAAGCGCTCGTCACCATGACCCGGCTCAGCCTGGACAATGGCCTGGTCGGCACCACCGGCGGGGTCAAGCCGCACCTGAACATCCACGTCGGCTACCGCACCCTGCTCGCCCTCGCCGCCCAGGCCAGCGCCGGCGACGGCGCCGGCGACCGCGACCAGGTGCCCGGCGACCTGCTGCCCGTCCCGTACGCACCCGGGCACATCACCGGACTCGAGCACCTGACCGGGCCCGGCTCGATGGAGAACGGGGAGTTCGCGGCCGCCGGGCTGCTGGACGCGGCGATGTTCGAGGACGGCCAACCCGTCCCGTGGGCGGTCCTGAGCCGGATCCTGTGCGACGGGGAGCTCAGCCGCATCGTCTTCGGCCCCGACGGGCAGATCCTGAACGTCGGGCGCAAGAAGCGGACCTACCGCAAGCATTTGCGCCGGGCAATCATCGCCCGCGACAAGCACTGCCAGTACCCGACCTGCGACGCCCCTGCCCGGCTCTGCGAATGTCACCACTCCAAGCATTGGGGGCGCGACCACGGCGACACCGACGTCGCCACCGGAGTGCTCTTGTGTTGGCACCACCACACGCACGTTCACAACAACGGAATCGAAATCGCTTGGAAGTCCGGCGGCGGGTGGGTATTCACTGACCGCCACGGCCGAACCGTCCTGCGGAACTGAACAGTTCTCGGTTCGGATCCGGTGACGACCCTGGGATGCTTCGGACATGAATCCAGAGCTGACGCGCCGCGTCTACGACACCTGTCATCTCACCGGAGAGTTCCTGCTTCGGTCGGGTCAGATCAGCGAGGAGTACTTCGACAAGTACCTGTTCGAGGCGGATCCGGTCCTACTGGGCGACGTCGCCCGGGCGATGGTCGAACTGCTCCCCGAGTGCGACGTGCTCGCCGGGATGGAGCTCGGCGGAATTCCGATCGCCACCGTCATGTCGCAGCTCACCGGACTGCCGACCGTCTTCGTGCGCAAGGCTGCCAAGGAGTACGGCACAGCCAAGATGGCCGAGGGTCCGTCCGTCCGAGGCCGGCGCGTCGTCGTCATCGAGGACGTCGTGACCACCGGCGGAGCGCTGCTCGCCTCGTGCGCTGCGCTGCGCTCGGAAGGTGCGCTCGTCGAGACGGTGGTCTGCGCGATCGATCGCCTCCAGGGCGGCGCCGAGAACCTGCTCGCGGAGGGACTGGCGCTGCGTGCCGCGCTGACCCGCACGGATCTGGAGGCTCACCTCCTGCGTGAGGCCCCGGGCGCGTGAGTGGATTCAGGCCCGGTCTTGAGCTGTGCCGCGACTTCTACGAGGAGGTCGTGGCGCCGGCGGTGCTGGCTCCGCATTCGGCTGCACTCCTGGGGCCGGGCTCCGATGTGCTGGGATACGACACGCAGCGGTCCACCGATCACGACTGGGGCCCCCGATGCCAGGTGTACGTCCAAGCCCCTGACCTCGACGCGGTGCGCTCTCGCGTTCTCGCGGCTCTCCCCGAGTCGTTTCAGGGGTGGCCCCTTGCCATCGGCAAGGACGAGGAACGCCTGCAACCCCACGTGCTCATCACGACCGTACCGGCCTGGCTCGAGGGGGAGCTCGGGTGGCGCCTGGACGAGCGCGGACCGACGGTCGTGGATTGGCTGCTCATCCCGCAGACCCGACTCCTGGGCCTCACCCGGGGAGCCGTGTTCGCGGATCCTGCTGGCGATCTCGCGGACCTTCGTCGGCGGCTGGCCTGGTTCCCGGACTCGGTGTGGTGGTGGCTGTTGGCCTGCCAGTGGCAGCGCCTCTCCCAGGAGGAGCCGTTCATCCAGCGGACGGCCGAGGTCGGCGACGAGCTCGGTTCCGCGGTCGTGGCCGGCCGACTCGTTCGCGACAGCATGCGCCTCGCCCTGCTGATGGGACGCAGATATGCGCCCTACAGCAAATGGCTCGGGACGGCTTTTGCTCGCCTGCCCGATCCGGACGGTCTCGGGTCGAGGCTGGCGGAGTCGATGGCTGCCGGCACGCCGACGGCGCGAGAGGCGGCTCTGGGGCGGGCTTATCAGCTCCTCGGTGAACGTTTCAATGCCTTGTCCTCGAACACCCGCCTGGACACCTCGCTGCGGCCCTTCCATGACCGCCCGGCACTGGTACTGGGCGCGGACCGCTTCGTCGCCGCCTCACTCGACCACGTGGACGACCCAATCCTCACCCGGTTGCCGCTCGTCGGGGCGGTTGACCAGCTGCTCGACTGCACGGACGTGCTCGCGAACGCGGCACTGATCCCACCCATGCGCTGCTACTACGACGCCTTGGCCGCGGGGATTCCGCGGTAGACGACGACGGGCCTCGGCCGGCGTCCGCCCGACCCGCTCTCACCTCGTCAGCGCGAGCCAGTCCGCCCGACGCAGGGCTTGGTCGCGGCAGCCAGCAGGCACGCGAAGCCGAATCGCACCTGGAGGTCGCGGAACACGTCGAGCACCTGGGCCTGCTACGGGGAGTGAACCGCCGAACGGATCTCGCCCAGCGAGACGATCGGTCCATCCGTTGACACTGACTACCGCGGCACCCCACTGTCCGGGCATGGTCACCCACCCCGCGCGACCGCACGTCGACCTCCGACGTCCCGTCCGCGCCATCTGTCAGGCTTAACCAGACGGATCCGCGCGGTCGCGCCCTGGCGGGCGCCCGCGTCGCATGACCCCACGGCGCGTCCCCTCCTTCTCGCGCGCGCCATGGCTCGCCAGTCCCCTGAGCGGCCACTCTCTTTCCGCGCATGCGTGAGCTGGGCGCACTCCGGACTGCGCACTCCCCGTTGCGCGCATCCCGACGGCGCACTGCCCATTGCGCGTACTCCTTACGATGATCTGGAGCACCCCCATGTCCACCTCCGTCCTGCCTGCACGGCCGCGGACGACCTCCCGCCCCCGCGATCTCGAGCCCACCAACTCAACCGGCGCTGCGGCCGACGTCGCCGCCGCCCCAACAGCCCCACCGACCCAACGATCGCGCCGCCCACCCGTCCCGCGCTGGGCGAGCCTCGCCGCCGTCGTCGCGCTATGGCAGCTCGCGAGCGCGACCGGGATCCTCCCCGCGGACAAGCTCGCGGCGCCGTCGACCATCGCGATCACCGCATGGCGCCTGATCGGCAGCGGCGAGCTCGGCTCCGCCCTGCTGGTCAGCTCGGGCCGGATCGCGTTCGGCCTGCTGTTCGGCCTGACCGCGGGCGTCGTGCTCGGCCTCGTGTCGGGTCTGTCCCGGTGGGCCGACGCCCTGCTGGACCCACCGGTCCAGGCCCTGCGCACGCTGCCGCACCTGGGGCTGATCCCGCTGTTCATCCTCTGGTTCGGCATCGACGAGACCCCGAAGATCCTGCTGATCGCCCTCGGCGTCGCGTTCCCGGTCTACCTCGCGATCCACAGCGGCGTCCGCGAGGCCGACCCCAAGCTGCTCGAGGCCGCCCGGGTGCTCGGCTTCACCCGCCGCCAGCGGATCTGGCACGTGTCGCTGCCCGCCGCGCTCCCCCAGGGCCTCGTCGGCCTGCGGCAGGGCCTGGGCATGGCGTGGCTCTCGCTCATCGTCGGCGAGCAGGTCAACGCGAGCGCGGGCCTCGGGTACCTGATCAACAACGCGCGCGACTTCCTGCAGACGGACGTGATCGTCGTCGGCCTGGTCGTGTATGCGGTCCTCGGCCTGCTCACGGACGCGCTCGTGCGGGCGATCGAACGACGAGCCCTCACCTGGCGGGGGGTACAGCGATGACGACGACCCCCGTCGCGGCACCCGCGATCACCCTCCGCGGCATCACCAAGACCTACGGCGAGACGCCGGTGCTGGCCGGCCTCGACCTGGACATCCCGGCCGGTCAGGTCGTCGCCCTGCTCGGGCGCAGCGGCTCGGGCAAGTCCACGCTGCTGCGGCTGCTGGCCGGGCTGGACCTCGACGCCACGGGCGACGCGGCCGTCGTCGGGCGGGTGAGCGTCGCGTTCCAGGAACCGCGGCTGCTGCCGTGGCGCCGGGTCTGGCGCAACGTCGTGCTCGGCCTGACCGACGGCGACGACAGCCGCTCGAACGCGCTCGCCGCCCTCGACCAGGTCGAGCTGGCCCCGCTCGCGGACCGCTGGCCGCTCACGCTGTCCGGCGGCCAGGCGCAGCGCGTGTCCCTCGCGCGAGCGCTCGCCCGAAAGCCCGACGTGCTGCTCCTCGACGAGCCGTTCGGCGCCCTCGACGCGCTCACCCGACGGTCGATGCACGCCCTGCTGCGGCGGCTGTTCGCCGAGCACCGCCCGACCACCCTGCTCGTCACGCACGACGTCGACGAGGCGCTCGCCATCGCCGACCGTGTGCTGGTGCTCCGCGACGGGCGGGTCCGCGGCGACCACCTCGTCCGGGCGTCCGCGCTGCACGACCCCACGCGCAGGCAGGCCCTGCGCACCGAGGTTCTCGACGACCTGGAAGTGACCCCTGATGAACGCGACTGACCCGACCCGCTCACCCGCCCGACGACGACGGCTCGCGGTCGCCCTCGCCCTGGTGTCCGCCGTCGCCACCGTCTCGGCCTGCGTGCCCGCGGCCCCGGCCGGCGCACCGCCCGCGCCCGCCGCCGCGCACGCCAAGGCGCCGGCGCCGGTCCCGACGAGCAAGGTCGGCGACGTCACGCTCACCGTCGGCGACCAGAAGGCCGGCGTACAGACCCTCCTCCAGGCCGCCGGCGAGCTGGACAACCTCCCCTACAAGATCAAGTGGTCGAGCTTCACCTCGGGCCCCCCGCTGCTCGAGGCCATCAACGCCGGGGCCGTCGACTTCGGCACGGTCGGCAACACCCCGCCGATCTTCAGCGCCGCGGCCGGGGGAAAGATCACCATCGTCGGCGTGAGCCGCGACAGCGCGCAGGGCGACGCCGTCCTGGTCCCGGAAGGGTCCACCGCGAAGTCCGTCGCGGACCTCAAGGGCAAGCGCGTCGCCGTCGCGAAGGGCAGCTCCGCGCAGGGCAACCTGCTGCTCCAACTCAAGAAGGCGGGGCTGACGCCGTCGGACGTCAAGATCACGTTCCTCGCGCCCGCCGACGGCTACGCCGCCCTGGAGGCCGGCCAGATCGACGCCTGGTTCGTGTGGGACCCGTACACCGCGCAGGCCCAGCACGAGCTCAAGGCCCGCGTGCTCGCCGACGGCAAGGGCGTCGCGAACGGCCTGGGCTTCCAGGTCGCGAGCCCGAAGGCCCTCGCCGATCCCGAGCGCAACAGCGCCATCGCGGACCTCATCGCGCGCAGCACCCGGGCACGCGTCTGGGCCAAGTCCCACTCCAAGGAATGGGCAGCCGCCTACTCCAAGGAGAGCGGCCTGCCCATCTCGGTCGCCCTCACCACCCAACGCAGCGACGACGGCCCCCTCACGCTCACACCCGAGATCGCCAAGAGCGAGCAGGACCTCGCCGACACCTTCGCCGACGCCAAGGTGATCCCCACCCGCCCGAAGATTGCCGACCTCATCGACGACCGTGACAACGAGACCGTCGCCAACGAAGGGGCAAAATGAGCATCACCCTGCACTGGTTCCTGACCACCGCCGGAGACGGCCGCAGCATCGTGGGCGGCTCGCACATGGCCGCCGCGCGCGGCTCGGCGAGCTCCCTGCGCGAGCCCGACATCGACTACCTGGCCCAGCAGGCCCGCGCCGCCGACCACCTCGGGTTCACCGGGGTGCTCACCCCCACGGGCACCTGGTGCGAGGACGCCTGGCTGACGACGGCGGCCCTCATCCGCGAGACCCGCCAGCTGAAGTTCCTCGTCGCGTTCCGGCCCGGGGTCCTCTCCCCGACGCTTGCCGCGCAGATGGCCGCGACCTACCAGCGGATCTCGCGCGGCCGGCTGCTGCTGAACGTGGTGACCGGCGGCGACTCGCTCGAGCAGCAGCGGTTCGGCGACTGGCTCGACCACGACCAGCGCTACGCGCGTACGGGCGAGTTCCTCGACGTCATCCGCGGCGCCTGGACCGGGGAGCCGTTCGACTACGAGGGCGAGCACTACAAGGTCAAGGGCGCGATCGTCTCCGAGCCGCCGAACCCCGTGCCCGACATCTACTTCGGTGGCTCGTCCGACGCCGCCCTGCCCGTCGCGGCCAAGCACGCGGACGTCTACCTGACCTGGGGCGAGCCGCCGGCGCAGGTCGCCGAGAAGATCGCCCGCGTCCGCGAGCTCGCGGCGGCCCAGGGCCGGACGCTTCGCTTCGGGATCCGGCTGCACACGATCACCCGCGACTCCTCGCGTGAGGCCTGGCGCGAGGCCGACAAGTTCCTCGACGCCCTCGACCCCGAGACCGTCGCCAAGGCACAGGAAGGCCTGCGCACCAGCCAGTCCGTCGGGCAGCAGCGGATGGTCGCGCTGCACGGCGGCAGCAGGGACGACCTGGAGATCTCCCCGAACCTGTGGACCGGCGTCGGCCTGGTGCGCGGCGGGGCGGGCACCGCGCTCGTCGGCAGCCACGCCGAGGTCGCGGACCGGATCGAGGAGTACCACGACCTGGGGATCGACGAGTTCGTGCTCAGTGGCTACCCGAACCTCGAGGAGGCGTACTGGTTCGGCGAGAACGTCAAGCCCCTGCTCGAGGCCCGCGGCCTGCTCGACGGCAAGCCCCGCGCCGCGCGCGTCGCCTCCTGACGGGCGCACCTCAGCAGGAACCGAAGGCCCCCCTGACGAGCCCCAACCCCCGCAACGTCCGAGCGTTGACGTCCTATAGGACGTCAACGCTCGGAC